>SEDW01000034.1 GCA_004193325.1 Pseudomonadota bacterium
GCAGCGGTCTCTCAGGACGAAGCAGCAGCCGCAACAGCAGAAGAGTCGAGCGGAACAATCCCCTTGAAGAACGTTCGCTTCTCTCTTGAGAATGAAAACTTCAGCTACTCAGGTCCGGCCAAAGCGTCTTCCAAGATGCCGGCCATTCTCATCAACCGTGTCGGCGCTTGGGCAGAACTTGATCTCGACAGCACAACGACGGCGCTCTTCGATGGTTACTTAAAATCCGGAGACACGAAAAAGGGCAGCTACTTCGGGATGGTTCTCGCGGGTGAATATCTCTACAAGATTCCGCAAGCTAACACGATCATCCCGAGCCTCGATCGCCTTCTCGTCGGTGGCCGGGTTGAAGTCGATACGATCGGTACTTCGAAAGAAAGCTTCGGCGGCATGGATGCGATCCACCTCGCACCTGTGGTTCATGCTCAAGGCACCTATCACATAGCGGATTTGATTCAGACCTACGGCTATGATGTGAGTGCCAAGTTATTACCCATCAATTTCGGATCGGCTGGCATCAAGGGCAAGACCCTCTCACTCGGCAGCGGTATGGGCCTCGATGTGGAAGCGCAGGTCCTGCAAAAATCGAAGACTGAACAGTGGGAATGGGGCGGCCTCGTAGGCTTTAAGCAGGTGAGCTGGGAAGTCTCCAAAGGTACGCTCGCTGAGAATAGCATCCGCTTTGGTTTGATTGGACGGGTTAAACTTTAAGTTCAGTCAGCCAAATAAAGAAAAAGAGAATCGCTAGGAGCGGTTCTCTTTTTTTTGTGGCCAAACCCTGAAGATTCAAAGACCTCTGGATTTGAGCCAGCGCAAATCCCTCTCGACTTCTTTTACGACCCTCGGCGACACCGAAAGCTCCTTTCGTTCGAAGTAGCCAAGGTTATGAAAGTCATTGGTATCCTCCTTTAACTGATGACAGGAAAAGCAGGAGGTGTTGAGCACCCGGGTCTTGTTCACATCGAGAAGCTTGGCCGTGAGCAGAACTTTAGAAGGATCATCGGCGGCTTTTCTGGTGAACTTGTCTCTCTCGATCATAACCCTTTCAAGCGCTTGCCTCGTCTCCGCCTTGAGACCGGGCGTGCTCGCGCCGGGCTCTAAAAACATATCCTCAAGACCCGAACCGATCGTCACCTGCGTATTAGCCCCGGGCGTGATGAAGCGGGCGGCTTTGGCAATCATATGGTTGTCCACGGAGTCATAAACATCAAGTGGGACAGGCTGGAGATGATTATTCACCACCTGAAATCCTGCCATCGCCCAAGCCTGACGTTCCGAAGCTCCTCCACCTGAGGGAATAGCCAGCGTTGCAATCGAACGCGTGCTGGCAACCTTGCTGTATTTCGATAGAAAGCCTTTCAGCCTCTGTATAAAACCAGCCTCACCCGTGCCGCCGAATTCAGGCCGAAGGCCGAAACCTTGGTAGTCGGAAGAGGGCCGTGAAGGATCACGCAAAGCCAAGGCATCGCGCATCAATGCCTCCACAACAGGCGTCTGAAGGCTAGAGAGTTCCTTTAGACCATTCGCCATTGTTTCGGCAAAAACCTTGGCTTCTGTGCCTTCCGCGGCAACCCTTGCTCCACCCAAATAAGTAAAGACTTTCCCAACATCCTCAGCTTTTAGCACAAGCGAAGGATCGACGAGAAAGACCTGATGAATAGCTTGATCATCTGCATCAACAGTCTGAGGAACCGGCCCGAGGTTGAAGGCAATGCCCTTGCGGACGGGTTGCCAAATCAAGCGTATCTGAGGCCAGCAATACCGATCAGGGTCATGAAATTCGGCTCGGCCCAACGGCTCACACACGGCAATTCGCATCGATATAAGTCGCCACTGATCCCAGGGGCTGTCCGAGGAAAAAGCTGTTCGAAACAGGCTGCCCTGTCTTTGCAGTTCGGCATAATTCTTTTGAATCTGTTTGAGCCAGTCTTCCTCGAAGAGCTTTACGCCATCGTTTTCAAACGCTATTGGAGAGGTCTTGGGGAGAATGATAGCCAGGTCTTTTTCGAGAAGAGTTACCTCGGCTTTTGGCGTTTCTGCTTGAATCACACTCGGGTTTGAGGAGCTTTTGCAGCTGAGCAAAAAGGCGAAAGCGAGGCATGAGACCTCGATTCTCAAAACAAATTTCGACATCTATGTCCTCCAGGGATCTGTCAATTTTAACAGGCGCCGTGGAGGCTGTCGATGGAGCGCAAGTTTAGGAAAGCGCACGAATCTCAGGATACCCAGGTCTCATCAGTGCAGCGCGCACCAGAGGAGCAACCGGCTCCCATCTTTCCACTCCGGCCCCTTCGCCTTCAAACCACACTCTGGAAATTCCATGTTCCTGAAAGACGAGAGCATTGGGTTTATCCCAACTGTCGACGCTCAAGACTGCGCCTTCTTTCAGATCGCGCCTCGGCTCCGCGTAAGGCACATGAAAGTGGCCAAAGATTCCGTACTGCGCGATCGCATCCTTACTTTCCATCCAGTCGTCGACGGCTGCCAGAATCTTGTCGTGATAGATCGGCCGGTAGTCATCGGCGGCACGTGAGACTTCCGAGGTCTTACGCGTGAGGTGATCGAGGAACGTGCCCGGAAAAAGTCTTGCCACAGCTTGCACAAACCAGCCTTTTACGAGCCAGCGGAAAGCTTTATAGCGGCGGTGACTGTAAATCATGTCGCCATGAGCAGCCTGAACGGACTGACCATTTCTTAAAGGGATGAGAAAGGTTCCGTTTGGTACAATTTCGATGCCTTTCCAGGGCAATGCTTTCAAGGCGAACTCATGATTGCCTTCGAGGAAGATCACGCGAGTACCGCTCTTCACAACCGCCTCAAGGGCTTCGCCAATCCGCGCGAACTTTGCTTGGAAGTAGGGATGGGATCCAAGACAAAAGTCAAATATATCACCAAGGAGGATGAGCGTATCCACTTGCCCCGATTCAATGCGTGACAGAAAAGCCAATAGTTTCTTCGCACGTTCATCATCAGAATGGCTCAGATGAATATCCGAAACGACGATCAAATAAGCAGCAATATGCGACAAAAACTCCCCCAGTGCCTCGAGAGGCCTAACAATCCAAGCGGCTTAGGATAGCGGTAATTTCTCAGCGCCTCAAGTCATCAAAAAGTCCCTTAAATCCGGGTTGCTATGGCTCTAGGGGCGGACACTATTAACTTGCATTAAAGGCCGCTTTTTGGTTCTTTATATGAACGATCGGCATCAATATGCCAAACTGAAGGAGAAACTATGTCTCTCGACATCGAAAGCCAATTGAAAAAAATCGTCGTAAATCAGCTGGGCGTTGAAGAAGCAGCTGTAGTCAGCAAAGCTAAGTTCATCGAAGATCTCGGCGCAGACTCTCTCGACATCGTCGAACTCGTTATGGCGATGGAAGAAGCATTTAGCGTCGACATCCCTGATGAAGAAGCTGAAAGCATCCGTACAGTTGAAGATGCAGTTAGCTACATCAAAAAAGCCAAAGAAGTTTAATCTTCGGTTTTTTACTGGGGCAAGCTTGTATTGCTGGAAAAGGGCTTTTCAATTTAAACGCAAAAGCCCTTCCCGTCCCTCCTCCTTCTCCTTCTCTCTGTCTCTTATAACGTTTGGGAGGCTCGAGGTATTATGAGTCAGCAGATCGGCATCGCATCTGATCACGGCGGCAAAGTTCTCAAAGACAAAATCACACGTTTTCTTAAAGAGCAGAAGCTCATCGTTGAAGACTTCGGAGTTCCTCTCGATAGTTCGGCATCGGTTGATTATCCAGACTTCGCAGCTCAACTTTCCCTATCCATTTCGCAAGGCAAGCTCAAACGCGGCATTCTCGTTTGTGGCAGTGGCGTTGGCATGTCCATCGCAGCGAATAAATTCCCAGGCGTTCGCGCTGCTCTCGTTCAAGACGAATTCACGGCTAAAATGTGTCGCCTACACAATGACGCCAATGTCCTTTGCTTAGGCGAACGAGTCATCAATCACGATCGCGCCCTGGACTTCGTCAAGCTTTGGCTGACGACAGAGTTTGAAGGTGGACGACATCAAAGTCGCCTCGATAAGATCACTCTTATCGAACAAACCCAGTCTGCGGCCCCATCTAAATAATAAGAAAAGTAGGATCTTTGCACATGAAACCATGGTCATTGCTTAAAGATAACGATCCTGAAATTTATGCCCTTATCGAAGACGAATTCGATCGTCAGCAAGACGGTTTGGAATTGATCGCTTCGGAAAACTTCGCCTCAGCTGCCACGATTGCAGCGATGGGAAGCATCCTTACCAATAAATATGCGGAAGGCCTACCCGGCAAACGCTACTACGGCGGCTGTGAAGTCGTCGATAAGATTGAGACGATTGCTATCGAGCGCGCGAAGAAGATCTTCGGATCCAAATTCGCCAACGTTCAGCCGCACTCGGGCGCTCAGGCCAATGCCGCAGTCTTTCTCACCCTCCTTCAGGGTGGCGATAAGATCCTCGGTATGGATCTCTCACACGGCGGTCACCTGACCCACGGTTCCAAAGTAAACTTTTCCGGCATGCTCTACGATTCCCACTTCTATGGTGTGAACACAGAGACGGGTCGCCTCGACTACGAAACCGTCGCTGCTCGCGCTCGTGAAGTGAAACCGAAGATGATCATCGCTGGCGCCAGTGCCTACACACGCGACATCGATTTTGCAAAGTTCCGAGCGATCGCCGATGAAGTCGGAGCTTATCTCTTCGTGGATATGGCCCACGTCGCTGGCCTCGTGGCCGCTGGTGAGCATTCGAATCCAGTTCCTCACGCACATGTGACGACAACGACCACGCACAAGACCCTTCGTGGTCCTCGAGGTGGCTTGATTCTCTGGAACGACGAGAAAATCAACATTAACAAGTCAGTCTTTCCTGGTATTCAGGGCGGCCCACTCGAGCATGTGATTGCTTCCAAAGCTGTGAGTTTTGCTGAAGCCCTTAAACCTGAATTCAAAAAATATCAGAAACAGGTTCGTGAGAACGCGAAAGTCCTGGCTGCTGAACTCGTAGCCAAAGGCTTTAAACTCGTCTCGGGCGGAACCGACAACCACCTGATGCTCCTCGACCTTTCGCAGTCCCACGTCAGCGGTAAGCAGATGGAAGATGCGCTCGGCAAGGTTCATATCACCGTGAACAAAAACACTGTTCCCAACGAAACCCGCAGTCCTTTTGTAACGAGCGGCATCCGCATCGGTACACCAGCTCTGACGAGTCGCGGGATGGGCGTAGAGGAAATGAAGAAGATTGCCGGATGGATCTGGCAGACTTACGAAAACATCGAGAACATGGACGCCCTCGCGCAGGTCGGCAAAGACGTGCAGACGATGGCCAAGTCATTCCCTCTCTACCCAGAATGGAGAAAGTAAGTCGTGAAGTGTCCTAAGTGCGATTTCATCGATACCAAAGTGCTGGAAAGCCGCGTTAGCGTGGATGGTCGTAGCATTCGGCGTCGGCGTAATTGCCTGAAGTGCCACCATCGCTACACGACCTACGAAAAAGAAGAAGAGTTGATGCTCCAGGTCAAAAAGAAAGACGGGACATTCGACGACTTCAGCCATGAAAAAATCGTGCGGGCCATTTCAATGGCCTGCCGCAAGCGCCAGATTTCCATCGATCAGATTGAAGTCATGGTCAATTCCATTGAAGTGCAGTTGCGTGCTGAGGGGGATCGCATCATTCCCTCGAGCCGCATCGGCGACCTCATTATGAAGCGACTGAGACAGACCGATCACGTGGCCTATGTGCGTTTTGCCTCGATTTATAAAGACTTTAAAGATCCAGAGGAATTCGTGCGCGAACTCAAAGGTCTCAAAGGGACCCGCGACAAAGAAAAAGACGTGCCGACTCAGCTCTCATAATTTGCAGGACGAAGATCTATGTTTACAGGCTTAGTGGAAAGAATCGGTCGCATCGCAGACATCCATGACAAAGATGGTTATAAGATTTTGCGGGTCGAACTCTCTCAAGCTGAGCCCTATGCCACCCAGCTTGGTGAAAGCATCGCCATCAACGGCTGTTGCCTCACCGTCACTCGCTTCGATCAGCAGTCGATGGACTTCGACGTCAGCTTTGAATCCCTCGATAAGACTAATCTTGGCCAACTCAAGCTCGGCTCCGCTGTGAATCTCGAAAGAGCTTTGCGCATGGGCGATCGTTTGGGTGGGCACATGGTCTCGGGTCACGTCGATGGTCGCGGCCGCTTGAAATCGATTGAAGAGTTGGACGGTGGCTGGACGGTTTTTGTCGAAGTGCCGCGCGAGCTCTCAGGCTACATCATTCCCAAAGGCTCTATAACGCTCGATGGCGTGAGCTTGACGATCAATGAAGTCATTGATGAGCCGCACGCGACTCTCATCCGTCTGACCCTTATTCCGGTCACCGTATCACACACCAGTTTTTCTGAGCTGAAAGCCGGCTGGCCCTTGAACATCGAAGTTGACCTCGTCGGCAAATATCTCGAGCGCTTCGCGAGTCCCTACGTTCAACAAGGCCGAAAGTAATTCTTTATCCTCTTGGAAATTTGACACGAAAAAAGCTTGAGAGCCTTAAAGCTCCCAAGCTTTTTCGTTAGATAGAATTAGTGCGCACAAACCCGTTTGCGGTTAGTAAGACTCACGCACTCGCCGGCAGCAAAATCCGCTTCGCCCAACTTCACAAAAGCCAAAAACACCGAGCTGTCGACTTTCGACAGCATGGGTCTGAGACCGATGACAGCGAAGGCTGCCTTGGACTGCTTATTGTCGCGATTGAGCGGCATTTCCAGATAAAAGGACGAGGCCTTATTCGTCCAGAAATGATCGACTTCCTCGCGAAGGACTTTCGTATCAAGCGCTTCCACGATAGAAATTTCGTCTTCGGATTCGGCAGTCCAGGCTGTAGTCGCCGCGCCGTTCTTCCAAAGAACCTTTAGAGACAAATCCGTTTCCACGCAGGGAAAGAGCGATTGATTCAGCGTATCGCGACTTCCTTCAGCCAGATCCCTTCCCCATTTACCAAGCAGTTCCCGAACTGAGGGAATGACTCGAAAACAAGCCTGTTCCAAGAGGATGCGGAAGAGATAGAGATCCCCGCTTCCCTTGTTCCGCGTCGGGGCATCGGTGAGCCACGGCCGTCGATCCAGGAGGAAAAAGAAGGTACTGAGGCCAACGCCGAAGGTAGAGCAAATACGTTTTAACGTCTCAACTTTTACCTCGACTCGGCCTGTCTCAATATTCTGATAGTGGCGGTAATCGAGTTCCGTAAAGGAGGCTAGTTGATATTGTGTCAACAGGAGACTTTTGCGAAGCCACTGTAAACCCTTACCAATTTCGCTGCTCAGTGAGTCTACATCCATGTATTTGCTCAATTAAATGAGGGATAAAAATTCCGTATTTATTAAATAACAGAATTGGACTGCAGAAGGTACGTGTTCGCCAACCAAGGACAACTGACATATTACTTGGAATTCGCTTATATCAAGGTTTTCGATGGGACTTATCGGTCGCAAACGACGACTTAACCTATATTTATTTTTTGGTAAGCTTCGGCCGTTCCTGATTGTAGCTTTTTCGACCCTGAAAAGGCCGCTGTGAGAGGACTTCCCGATGGACAAAAAAGGGGCGATGCACTAGGATGAGGGGCCTTGCGTTTGCACGGCATTTTGCCGCATTGTTCTTTGAAATCCATGTTTCCTTCAGCATTTGCGAAAAAGATAGGATGCCCTCCATGCAGACTGATCAAGATAGAGTAATTGCAAGCGTTCGCGCTGCAATCGAAGCCATCAAAAACAAACAAATGGTTATCATGGTCGACGACGAAGACCGTGAAAATGAAGGGGACTTGGTACTCGCAGCAGAGTGTGTCACTCCTCAGCACATCAATTTCATGGCTAAGGAAGCACGCGGTCTCATCTGTCTGCCTCTCGATCCCGAATACATCGATCGCCTTAAACTCCCTATCATGTCCGACAGCACTCGTGTCGTTGCTTCGAAAGAAACAGCGTTCACCTTCAGTATTGAAGCGCGCGATGGTATCTCCACCGGTATCTCGGCCGCCGACCGTGCCCGCACTGTCGAAGTCGCTATCGCCGATGGCACCACTCCTGAAGACATCGCCGTTCCCGGCCACATCTTTCCGCTCAAAGCTCGTAAAGGTGGAGTTCTGGAACGTGCCGGTCACACCGAAGGCTCAGTCGATATCTCGAAGTTTGCTGGCTACAAGGGCGCTGCGGTTATCTGTGAGATCATGAACGACGACGGAACCATGGCCCGCATGCCCGACCTCGAAGTCTTCGCCAAAAAACACGGTATGCCGATCGTCGCAATCGCCGACCTTATTCAGTATCGCCTCCTTCACGAATCAACTGTTGAAGAAGTTCATCGCGAAAAAATCCAAACCTCCGACGGCAGCGTTGAAGCGGTTGTCTTCCGCAGCAGCGTCGACAATCTTGAGCATTTGGCTTTGATCTCCGGATCGAGCGATTTCGAGACGAAATTGGTCGATGTCCGCGTTCATACGCAGAGCGCGATTCTCGATGCTTTTGGTGATCGCAAAGAAGGCGCCGGCTACCGTTTCCAATCGGGTCTCGACCTGCTTGGCAAAGCGACCCCTGCCGCTTTCATCTACCTGAATCAGCCTCAACACTCTTGGATCGACGACGTTAAGCAACTTGCTAACGACCGCAATCCTAAGAAAGAAGAGAAGGCTCCACGTCCGCAAGATCTTCGTTTGCACGGCATTGGCGCTCAAATCATTCGTGCCCTCGGCATTCAAAAGATGCGTGTTCACACGAGTTCGCCCCTGGTTCTCAAAGGCCTTTCAGGCTTTGGTCTTGAAGTAGTGGAAACAAACCTCATCAACAAATCGCACTAAAGGACGGAATTCCACATGGCAGAACGCATCCTTATCGTTGCTGGTAGATTTAATGACCTCATCAGCAAATCTCTTCTTGAGTCGGCGCTTGAAGTGTTTAAACAAGCGGGCAAAGAATCCCTCGTTGATACGATCTGGGTTCCTGGCGCTTTTGAAATCCCAGTCACAGCCGCTCACGGCGCCCGTAGTAAACGTTATGCCGCTATCGTGTGTTTGGGAGCCGTCATCCGTGGCGAAACTCCTCATTTTGAATATGTTTCCGGCCCTTGCGCCTCAGCTTGCATGAGTCTCAGCGTGGAAACCGGTGTTCCGGTGATCTTCGGTGTTTTGACTGTCAATACTGTAGAGCAGGCTCTCAACCGTGCTGGTCTTAAGCACGGAAATAAAGGCGGCGAAGCTGCTCACACAGCTTTGCAGATGATCGACACTCTCAAGAATTTTGCATCCAAGGAGCGGTAATTCCGTGACAACGCAGCATCCACACGCCAGATCCCGGGAATGGGCACTCCAATTCCTCTATCAGTCCGAGATTGAAAAGCTCTATTTCTTTTCAGAAATGCACTTTGAAAGCTTCATTCAGAACTTTCAGGTGGAAGCTCTTCAGATCACCTACCTTCGTAAGTTGGTAGAGGGCGTCTTCGAACGACTGACAGAACTCAACGACGCGATCGACGACCACAGTGAAAACTGGAACCTCACGCGTATGCCCGTAGTGGACCGTTGCATTCTTCGTCTTTCGGCTCTCGAGCTGATGACCAAACAGACTCCACAGAAGGTGATTATCAACGAAGCGATCGAACTCGCTAAGAAATATTCCACCGAAAACTCCGGTTCATTCGTGAACGGGATTCTCGACAAACTGGCTAAGAAATATAGTCCGGAAGTCGTTTAATTAAAAAGCCTCCCGGCATGAACTGCCGGGAGGCTTTTTTGCGTCCGCTCGTCCCTGCAAAGTCTGCCTGCCATAGCCTTGCCATGAACCTTCCATGATAAAATTGGGCATTCCCATTCAATCCGCGAAGCCTGGCCAAGCCAAGGCTGAAGGAGACGGCCCTTGCCCCTGAAGCTCATCTTAAAGCTTGTGCCCTTCCTGCTCCTGGGCCAGCTTGCCTACGCTCAATCGCAGTCTCAGCCTCAGCCCGCTCCAGAAGCCTACGATCCCAATGCCCCAACCTTTCGAGACATGCGCGATACGAATCAGCGGCAGACCGACTTTGTGATTCCCAGTGAAAATCCTATGACTCCGGAAAAGATTCTTCTGGGGAAAATGCTCTTTTTCGATCCACGATTGTCGGGCAACAACGCGATGTCCTGCGCCACCTGCCATAACCCCGACCTCGGCTGGAGTGATGGTCTGCCTCGAGCGATTGGCAATGGAGGAAAGGTTCTTCAAAGACGAACCCCGTCCCTCTTCAATGTCGCCCTAAGCAATCGCCTGCAGTGGGACATTGAATTTGATCGCCTGGAAGATCAGGCTCTCGCACCTATCCGCAAGAAAAACGAGATGAACCAGGACCTGAAGCTCCTGCCCGCTGAAATCAAAGCGATTCCAGGATATCTGCCCCTCTTTGAAAAAGCCTTTCCCGGTGAAGAGATTTCGACCCTCACGATTGCAAGAGCGCTCGCTAGTTTTCAGCGGACGATAATCTCAGGCGAATCCCCTTTCGAAGAATTTTTGAAAGGCAACGACAACGCAATGTCGATCGACGCGAAGATGGGCATGCTCCTCTTCAAGGGCAAGGCCGCCTGCGGACTTTGCCACTTCGGCTGGAAGTTTAGCGATGACGGCGCCTACAACATCGGTGTGAAGTCTGATGATCGCGGTATTGCGGTGAGCAAAAAAGACAAATCGATGAACTTTATGTTTCGTAACACCAGGCTCCTCGATGTCGCCACGCATCCCCCTTATATGCACGACGGCTCGCTCCCGGATCTCGCTGCTGTCGTGGCCTTTTACAACCGAGGTGGCGACGTAAAACGGCCCAATCTATCAAAGGACATGAAGCCTAGAAATCTAACCCCAAGAGAGGAGGCGCAGCTCGTAGCCTTTCTCAATTCTCTCACAAGTAAGAATTCACGCTTCGAGCGCCCGACCCTTCCTGAGTAGATAGACTGTCAAATCAGAGATTTACGCTATTAAGATTATAATTCTTAGGCTTATCGCGGACTAATCCGATAAAGCACTGTTCCACAACTACGACTAGGACAAGTATATGCTCACGCGCAAAGGCCACGCCCGCCGACAGCTTCTTATGAGTAGCGCGAACAGTGCTTTTCTCTTTCTTCCCTTGATGCGTATGTTCCGCGACTCTGAAGCGCTCGCAGCTGACGCTTCGCCTGCCCCGAATGTAATTTTCACGTATTATCCACTCGGTTTTAAAGAGAAGTCGCGTGTCTTCAAGGGCAACGATGGTCCTATCACTGAATTCTCCCAGATTCATAAACCGATCGAAGATGCGGGTCTTAAAGACGACTTTCTCTTGATCGATGGTCTATATTTCCTTGGCTCAAGAAACCACAACGGTGGTCAGACCAATGTCCTCGCCGGTTGGGGTCACGCTGATGGCAAGACTGCTCCTATCTATGGCAACTGGTATAACTCTGCCGGTATCGATGGCGCGAACGAAGTTCAATTGAGCGATCTCGAAGATAATAAGCCTTATTCACTCGATCAACGTCTGGCTGCAAAATGGGGTGTGCCAGCGATGGGCTTCGGCACCAAGACTGGGCAGGAATTCTGTCAGTTTCCGGAAGCACTCTCGTTTAAAGAAGGCAACCGCATGCGCCCCGAGGATAATCCTCAAACCTCGTTCATGAACTTTTTTGGCAACTTCAAATCGAACAACAGCGGATCGACCGAACAAAAAGCGAACGAAGCGAAGGCCATTGCCGCCGAACTTCGTGTTATTGAATTTTTAAAGGGTGACATCAAACGTATCGAAAATAATCTTGGGAGCGAAGACAAAGCCGCTTTCGCCGCCCACGTCGCAGCTCTCGATGAGATCAACAGCCAGATCAATACTTCGATCAAATCCGGCTCATCAACAGGCGAAGACCTTCTCGCCTCCTGCTCCATCGACAAGATCAAGGCCGATGCAGCAGCAGCAAACGGCTGGTGGAAGGACGAAGACAAACTCGGTGACGTCATGGCCATCAACCGAGCTATGATCGTTCAGGCTCTAGCCTGTCGCCTCACACGCGTTGCTCTCTTTCAGGTTGGAACAGGTCACTCCTATTCCCAGCTACGCGCCAAAGGCATTTCCCGCAAAACAGGCGATTATCATGTGATGAGCCATGGCGATGTCTCGCCAAGCCACGTTGCCGACTTCGCCGAGATCCAAACCGGTCTCGTCAAAGAAATCGCGCAAATCGCGGTCGATCTGAAAAACACCAAGGTTGGCTCATCGAATCTTTTTGAAAACACACTGATCTTCAACTCCTCCGAAGGCGGCAACGACTCCGGTCACTCAAGCAACGACATCCCGGTCTTCATGCTTGGCCGTCTCGGCGGCAAGATCAATTCGGGCCAGAAAATCCGTAGAAACGTGCCCTATAACCGGGTGCTCGTGACCGTAGCCAATGCTTTGGGTGAGACCGATATCCAGGTCGTCGGTAACAAAACGGACAAAGCCAAAGGCAAGCTCGACGGTGTGATTAAGTAATCGAGAGAATCCCTAACGTCTCTCTAGAAGGTGAGAAATGAAACGTTTTGCCTTAATCCTAACACTTCTGACATTGATGCCTCTGGCCTGCAAAAATGCGCCTAAGGCTCCTTCGCTTAATTCCGGCGATAAAGCCGAACCTATCATCAAAGAAGATGACGGCAAAAAATTCGAAGGCAAAGAAATTGAGGCTTCTTCGAGCTTCAAGGAAATCGAATGTGCTAGTGAACCAACGGTGGGCCTAAGAGCCTGGCGTCGATTGAGTAACGTGGAATTTGCTAATACCGTAGCCTCAGTCTTTGGCGTGACGATCGATTCGTCAACCCTCACAAGCGATATCTCACACATCGACGTCTACGATACAATGATGGTGACAGGAAACTACGTCGACAAACAAAGGCTCGGAGCCTATCGAACCAAAGCCAAAGAGATTGCGGCTAAGGTCGATATCGCCAAAGTATTTCCCTGTCTGGCGAGTGGCGCAACCTGTGTTACATCCACTCTTCCAAAGCTTGGCGCCAGCGCTTGGCGTCGCCCACTCGAAGCCGCCGAAGTCACGAATCTTGTCAAAGTCTTCACCTTGACGTCAGCCTCGGTAGGAAATGAAACGGCGGCCCGCTTCGTCGTGCAGGCCTTGGTTATGGCGGAATCTTTTTTGTACCGGAGTGAGCTCGGTCGTTCGGTCAATGGCACCTACTCTCTCACAAGCTGGGAAATAGCCTCGGCTCTCTCCTACGCTATCCTTCGCCGGCCACCTGATGCCACACTCACAGCGCTTGCTCAATCAGGTGCTCTTAGCAAAACAGCCGAGATCAAAAAACAGATCGCCCGTCTCCTTGCTGACCCTTTGGCAAAGGCCACTTGGAAAGATTTTGCAAGCATGTGGCTCGACACCAAAAAGATTCAACAGTCCGAACGACCTAACAATAAAGAATTCACAGCTGCGCTTAAGACAGCTGCTCAGCAGGAAGCTGGCGATCTCTTTGCAGACGTCATGTCGAAGGCCTCAGGCTCGAACCTGGCGGCCTTCTACACCGCTGACAGTGTCCCGGCAAGCGATGCAACCAAGACGGTTTATGACGTTACTCCAGTCTCGGGACAGGTTAAATTCAAAGACGCCGATCGCCGCGGCCCCCTCGGCCTCGCCTCTTATCTAATTCAAACGGCTGCCGACGATCATACCAGTCCACCTAAGCGTGGAGCATTCGTCATCGAACGAATGATGTGCTCGCAGTTTAGTAACTTCGATACGATTCCCCTTCCCAAAAAATCGGGAACGCAGACCTACCATGATATCTATCTGGGCCTTGAGGGCGGAAGCTGCGGCGGCTGCCACAAACCTATGAACCAAATTGGTTTCATGTTTGAAGGCTTCGATATGATGGGCCGTGCGAGGACGGAAGCGGAAGGCGTTGCGATCAAAATCGATTCGACTCCTAATCTCGACGGAGCCGAAGTACCTGTGAAGACTGTGGCTGAATTCACCACAGCCCTCGCACACTCCAAGCAGGGCCAGGAATGTTTTGCCAGACAGATTTTCCGCTATGGATTTGGTCGAAAAGAACTGACTCCGCAGCCGATCATCTCGGCTAAACCTGTGACGATCAAGGTGCAGCACTCGGTGCGATGGAAGAAAAAGAAGGCGATCTTAAAACCGTGCTGACAGAACTCCTGAGCAGCGAAGCCTTCCTCAAACGAATCGACCGGAAGCCTTCTCAATAAGCCAAAAGAAGAGCCTTGGAACACGTGTTCCAAGGCTCTTTTCTTATCTCGTCTATTTCAGTTCAATTAAGGGATGAGCACATGAGTCTTCTCAGGAAGATTCAATATCCAGCTAGGCGGCTGCTTTTGAAAAAAGCTCTGAAGCCCGTGCTGCCCCATCTGGCTCGCGCGAATCTTAGCGATCGCATCAGCCGTGATCTCTTCATCCTGCAAACCCAACTCGATCTTGCTCCACAAAACCTTATAAGCGGCCTGAGCCTCAGGACTGGTCTGCAGAAGAGCGTTGATCTCTGAGCGGATTAAAGCCTCAAGCTGACCTTTAGCGGCCGGAGCCACTTCCTGAACGAGACCAAGCTTTAAGAGCTGCTCGGCCACGAGAATCTGCGATCCCATCACCATGCGATGAAGGGCCGCGGCCGGGATTTTTCTTTGCAAATAGGGGAGAATTACGGCTGGAATCAGACCAATCTTGGCCTCACTCAAACAGACCTTGGCGCTCTCATCAGCAAAGGCATAATCACAGGCAGCGAGCAGGCCCACCGCTCCTCCGAAAACTGCACCCTTGATGACAGCGATCGTCGGAATCTTTAATGCGGAAAGACTTTCAAACATCGCGCTGAGCTTTTTTGCCTCCGCGAGATTGCCTTGAAAATCAAGCAGGGCTGACGACTTCATCCAGTGAAGATCGGCACCGGCCGAGAAGTGTTTGCCCGAGCCCTGGAGAAGGAGAATACGGACCGTAGGGTCCTTCGCCACTTCCTGAAGGAGTTCGGTAATGCGAACCAGAAGATCACCGCTGAAAGCGTTCGCCGCATCAGGACGATTCAGCACCAGGGTCGCAACCCGAGCTTCACTCGGACGACCCTCGAGACTGACGAGAGGTATGTAGTGTAGATAAGCGGCTAAAGACTCGAC
>SEDW01000488.1 GCA_004193325.1 Pseudomonadota bacterium
CGCATTGACGGCGAGTAGAGGAGCGAATACCAAAATCCCAAACAGTGCGGCGCGAATCGCAGCGACCGGTTTCGCTTGTGAGGCCATGCAAAAACCTTTTTTAATAAAATGACTGAGCTAACGAATAGGTCCCAAAGTATCAAGCTAGCGATTTTCCGTGGGAAATACCAAACAAAATCAGCATTTATGCGCCAGATCGATCGCGATCAGCCTTACGTTTACGGAAGTTTGACAAAACAGGACATAAATTCGCCCAAAAAAAAAGAAGCGCCAGGCAAGCCGCTGGCGCTTCATCAAATCTTTATCATTTAGCTGCGGGTCGTCGATTCGAAAATCTTGTCCGCATTCGATGTGACAAAGCCCTGGTAGTAGGAATGCCAGGCGCCATCATGAGCTTTGCCGGCTTGTGGATAGCGGTAAGCGAACTCCACAAATCCGTAAGGCACCGACAATTGTCCGTCCTGGAAGTTGTAAGGAACCGCAGCAGCCATAGTCGAAATCTGCTCGAGCAGGAGTTCAGGAGTGCCTTTGACGATTCCGCCGCCGGCTTTGTTCATCGGGACCTGAAGGTCCTTATCGAGGAACTGAACGAGGGGATGAATGTCTTTGAAGGTCTTCATCAAATGCACAGACACTGTGAAGTGATTGATCTGATTTCCGAAGAGAATGGTCCAGCCCGCGTATTCGCTTTCTTTGCGAAGCACTTCATAGTCCTTGAGACTAGGGCGGCTCCAGGCAGGAAGAGTGGACAAAAGTGCTGACGTTTCCGCAACAAATTGGGCCGCAGCCTCTTTATCGCCCTTCTTCAACTTATCCCGAAGCTCTTTGAGCAGCGGCAAGGGAGAGGTCGTGACCTGGGAGGTGTGACGACGAATAATCTCCTGAAATTCAGGGCTGAATTTTGTAGGGATCAATTCGGAAATAAAAATCTTTGGCGAAGCTTCGCGGCTATGCGCATCGATGTCCGGCGGACACATCCAGAAGGCTTTGAGCTGCTTTTCTTCGAAATTATAATCGTCCATACGCTTATAGCCCAGTGTTTCAAACACGGCTTGAAGAATATGTGCTCCGGTGTGTTCACCAGGAAGCGTGCGATAGGCGACGTGATCTTCGATCCACTCGTCACCGCGTTTTTTGAAATCATCGACAAGTTTTTGAGCAAAAGGCACTAGGCTAAAGTAATGAGTCCAGAGCTTGCCAAAAACATCTCGGCGGGACTGGTTAATCAAATCCACCTGTTTCTCCTTTGATAGGCTAGGTCACAGCGCGCCTTTAAGACGGCTCTCGCCAAAAGTCTTAAGGCAGAACTAATTCGTAGCGAAGTCTCCGGCATATTTCCAGTTTTTCCTGCCTGAGCCCTAGGGAAATTTGTTAACATCGCCCCTGAACAGCCTGAGGATGAGAGTAGACATGACTTATCCATCTGTAAAAGAAACGCTTTATCATGCCCGAGGATCGCGCTTCGCCGCTCTGGTCGTGCCACACGGCGCAGGTGCTGAAGACTTCTTCAAATTTTTCCCTGAGATCGAAGCCGATCCGGAGCTGGCCAAAGTGTGGCCCATCTTCGAAGACTATATCGAAATTGAAAGAGATGGCGGCGCAGGCGAGATCGCCCACGCCCTAGCCCATCGCCTGGCCTCATCCTTTGGCATCCGCAGTCTGGTTGCCGAAGTCAATTTCCCACGCGGCATTGTCGACGGGGGAAGGCTTCGAAACCATTGTCTGAGGCCTTGTCTGCCGCATCGTCTGGCTGAAGATCTGGGGCCGGCTTTCCTGCGTGTGCATGAGGATTCTCTCGCCTACATGGATCGCCTCTACGAGCAGCTTGAAAAGGATCCATCGGCACTTCTCATCGATGTGCATACGATGGCGAGCTACTGTCCCGTGGATGAGGCGGGTCTGAAGAAAACGGCTGCTGTGTCCTTTCCCACGCTTCCCGAATATATCGAACAATATCTCTCGGCCTCGAATCACGCCTATCAGCGACAGATCGATTTGATCTGCTCGGATGAGAGTGGCCGCCTCCTGGCCGATCCCATTCTCCTCGATTCGATCAGTCAGGCGCTCAAGGCTGAGGGTTATGCCTGTCTTGAAAATGAGCCTTACCATGCAGCCCCGATCTATCTGAGCTACCAGCATATGCAAAAGGTCCCGAGCATTTCGCTCGACATTCCGAAGCATCTCATCGCCGAAGGCGGCGAGAAAAAGCTGGAACTCGACAACTTAGTGATCGATCCCCTGGCCGTTCGAACCCTTGCCGATTGTCTGGCCGGAGCGGTGGCTCAGGCATTTGACCGGAGAGAAAAGATATGACTCTCATTTATGCCAACCCTCTCTTTGAACAGCATCGCACGGGATACCATCCTGAAAGCGCCGAACGCATCTCAGGAACGCTTCATCGCCTCTCAGCAAGAAGCTGGTATCAGGATCTGAAGAAAGGTCGCTTTACGGCTGCTGAGGACGATCGACTCTTGAGGACACACAGCAAGAAGATTTTACGCAAGCTTGAAGAGACCTGTGCTGCCGGCGGTGGCCACCTCGATGCCGATACCTTTGTGAGCCCTGAAAGTTTGCTAACGAGCAAGTTGGCTGCGGGAGCGGCCCTCGCAGCCTGTGAACAAGTCCTGTCTGGTGCTGAGCAGAATGCCTTCTGCTTACTAAGGCCTCCTGGTCACCATGCGAGCCGGGAGATGAGCCGGGGCTTTTGTGTGTTTAATAATGTAGCTGTCGCTGCCCACTATGCGCTCGATGTTCATTCCTTGAGCCGAATCCTCATCATCGACTTCGATGTGCATCACGGGGATGGCACCCAAGAAATATTCTACAAAGATCCGGCCGTTGATTATTTGAGCATTCACCGTTTTCCCTTTTATCCCGGGACAGGTCATTCCTCGGAAACGGGATCGGGTGCAGGTCTCGGCGGGACGCACAATGTTCCAATCGCGATGGGAACGTCTCGTAAAGCCTACCTCGAGGCTTTTCACAAAAGTCTTGATCGCGCGGTGGAGAAGGTTCGGCCCGAACTCATTCTCCTGAGTGCAGGCTTCGATGCTCATAAAGATGATCCGGTGGGATCCCTCGGATTGGAGTATGAGGATTTCACGGTGATGACGAGGAGCATCAAGGAGGCAGCCAAGGTTCATGCGAATGGGCGTCTCGTCAGTCTACTCGAAGGTGGCTATAACCTTGATACTCTCCCAGTGATGATTGAAGAGCATATTCATTTGCTCTGTTGTTAAAATATCAACGGCTGCATAAATCTCCGGCGATCATCTTACCAATCTCTGCTTAGAATCCCCTGCATGCGAAAGCCTACATTTACCGAAGAGACAACCGGTTTACATGTAGGCTTTCTTTTCTTTCAGTAATCTTTCATCTTTGTGGTTCCCATCCTTCGCAATGCGAAATAGAAACACTGCAAGACATTTACAAAATGTTTTGTGGATGCCTTGCCAAGCATTATCGAAAGGAACCATCATGAAAACATCGAAGATTCTTTGCGCATCAGTCTTTGCTCTCCTTCTGCCGCTCCACGCCTTCGCGGGCTCAGGTCAGTCGACGACTTTGGGCGGAACACTGCCGGACGGTCCGGATCAAACTCAGCAGGAACCGACACAGAAACCGACGCAAAAACCTACGCAAAAACCAACTCAGCCGCCTGTTACCCAACAACCCGCTCCTCAGCAAACAGCGGATCAAATCACCGCTGAGGAACGCACCGTACTCCAAACCATTCACATGACCAATCTCAACGAAATTAAGGCGAGTCTAGTCGCTTTCGAAAAAGTGACAAGTCCTGAAATTCGTGATTATGCATGGACCGTGGTGCAGGATCATATCGCTCTCGAAGAAAAAATCATTTCTCTCGCCAAAAAATATGACTTCGAATTGGTTTCGATGGAGCAGTCTTTTGTTGCTTCACAAACAGAAGCTGACACAGCCTTGGCGACATTGATGAACACTCCGGATGCGGAGTTTGCAGACGTGTTCTTATCGAGCATGGCGACATCGCATGAAGCGGTTTTGGTCAAACTTGAAGGCTGGCAAAAACTGAAGTTGGCATCGGATATCAAAGACTATCTCTTTGAATCCATCACAGAAATCAAAGCCCATCAAGACCTCGCGCAATCGATTAGCGTCGCGGCCCCTGGCGTTCCAACAAACTGAGAAAAAGTAGTATCCATTTGCGACCGGGGCCTTTCGGGGCCTCGGTTTTTAAGACTTAG
>SEDW01000489.1 GCA_004193325.1 Pseudomonadota bacterium
AACCGCAGGGAGGGTGGTTAAAGCACTTGGGAAAGAAGGAACTAGCGATCCTGCTGAAGGCCTGATCGAAGACGACGACTACAAGGTGAAGTACCTTATTCGCTGTCAGTAAAAACATGACGAAAAAAAAGCTGTCGATTGCCTCGACAGCTTTTTTCTTTGAAACTTATTTGGATTCTGGAGCGGGAGCTTCGTTTTTGTGGTTTGCGTCGTCTTTATCATCCGATTCAAAATCTGAGCCTTCGCTGCTGCTCGAATCGGAGTGATTGAGATCATTAAAGCCGTCGTCGACTTTCACCTCTTCTTTAGGCGCCTCGACTGGAGCGGCCTCTTCATCATTGATGAAATAAACCTCTTCCACGTTCATGTTTGCCGGAATCTTTTCAACCTTGATTTCCTGACCCGCTTTGCCGTGCTTCGGCGTGGTCACGAGGACCGCGACTTCGGACATTGCCTTTTCGTATGCCTGCTGGGTGCTTGCGAGAACGGGTTGTGCTGAGAGGATCTCCTGCGCGTAGCCCTTAGTCTTCGCATCGCCGTCATTCAAAGCTGCAATCAGATACATGTCATTGACTTCTGAACGGTGCATCGCCAGGTGATTCAGGATGAGAAAGCGCGATTTTTCATCGACCACTCGCAGAGCCTGCCGGAGGACATGCGCTGTGGCATCGGTATAATTCGTTTTAAAGCGCCTCAGATAGTTTCTGACGAGATCGCTGCGGGCATCCCCGACTGCTGCCTTCATACTGTCTGTATCGATAGGAATGCCCTGTTCCGCGATCCCCAGGAGAGCTTCCATGCGCGTCCAGAATTTAGGTTGAGCCAACGCTTCGTAAAGGATCGAAACGCTGCCGTCCATCTTTTCCTTACGCATATCAGTGACCGATTTATAACGCTGGTAGCTGAAAGGATGAGCAAGACCGCCCCGATAGGTTTCTGTTTGTTGAGCGGTGATAGCAGCGGGTGCCTCGGCAAGAGTAGCGACTGGATTGGGGAGCTTCCAGTAGGGGTTTCCGGGAATTTCAGCCACGACCGAAGTCTCTGTTCCGGCCTTCGCGGCCTCGGGACCTTTAGTTTCCTCGACGGGATGAGGAATAGCTGAGCTGTCGGACTCAGGAATGGATTCACTCGCCACATCCTGAGAGGCAGCACCATCACCGAGAATCATGTCGCCAAAGAAATAATAGACGCCGCCTGCTATCGCCAGAAAGGCAAGAGTCGCAGCAATAATAATCGAGTTGCGGCTGTTGCCCCCGGAACTGATCGGGCCAAGGATTTCCGAAAAGCGCGTCACCGCTGAAGAGAAGGAAAATTTATCCTCCCTTTGCTGGGTGTTCTCCATCGGCCGGGAGCCTCCCCCCATCATCGGACTGGACGACATGTCGTCGCCCCCGTACTGAGGATTATAATGGAGCGCCTTGTTCTTGGTCTTCTCGCCAGGACCCGCCATACCAATCGGGTTTGGGAGGTCGCCAATGTCGTCCAGACTTATCGATTTCACTGCGTCATTCATAATCATCTCGCTGCGAGGCAAATATTGCTTACGCATCGTCAGAATCGAGGTCCGACTTAAATACAGACCTTGGACGAATGACAAAGTGTCAAAAAATCCCCTTTGCTCTCAAATGCTTCAGTTTTGACATAGTTTTTCACTTCTAGGCTACGTCTGTCTGGGTTCATAAGTTACAGTTGGCAGAAACGTCCGAATTGCGTATAAGAAGTCCTTGAATTTTGAGGATTCTATGGTAATCAATCATCCTCCCGTGCTCTAGTGCGTTCACTAGTACATGATCACTTATTCTCATACGCAAAGGTTCATATTCCATGAAACTTGAAAGCCTCAGGAACATTGGTATATCCGCCCACATCGACTCTGGTAAGACAACACTTTCCGAGCGTATCTTGTTCTACGGTGGAAAGATCCACAAGATCGAGGAAGTTCGTGGCGGCGGCGACGGCGCGACCATGGACCACATGGAACTTGAAAAAGAGCGCGGGATCACGATCACTTCCGCTGCAACAACACTGTTCTGGAAAGATCACACGATCAACCTTATCGATACCCCAGGTCACGTTGACTTCACCGTAGAAGTTGAACGTTCTTTGCGCGTACTCGATGGTGCTGTTCTTGTTCTTTGCGGCGTTGCTGGTGTTCAGTCTCAGTCGATCACCGTTGACCGTCAGATGAAACGTTACAACGTTCCAGCTTTGGCGTTCGTTAACAAGCTCGACCGTTCGGGTGCAAACCCTATCCGCGTTGCTAACGCACTGCGCGACAAGCTTCAGCACAACACAGTTATCATGCAATATCCAATCGGCGCTGAAATGGATTATGAAGGTCACGTTGACCTCATCACCCGTCAAGCGACATACTTCGACGGCGTTAAAGGCGAAACAGTTCGTAACGGTCCAGTACCAGCGGACCTCGTTGACGAAGTTGAAAAATACCGCGCAATGATGCTCGACAGCATTTCTATGTTCAACGATGAGATGACAGAACTTCTCCTCGAAGAAAAAGATGTACCGTTGGACCTCATCCACTCAACAATCAAAAAAGCTGTTCATGCTCGTCAGATCACCCCTGTTTACATGGGTACTGCGTTCAAGAACAAAGGCGTTCAGAGCTTGCTCGACGCTGTTATCCGTTACTTGCCGAGTCCTATGGACCGCCAATACTGGGGTAACGACAACGACAAGGGCGAAAAAGTCGAAGTCTTCCCAGATGCTAAGAAACCATTGTGTGCGATGGCATTTAAGATCGCTGACGAGAACTTCGGCCAGTTGACTTATACCCGCGTATACCAAGGTACTTTGAAAAAAGGCGAGACTTACTACAACCCACGTATGGGCAAGTCTCAGCGTGTAGGTCGCCTCGTACGTATGCACAGTAACGATCGTGAAGACGTTGATGTTGCTTACGCTGGTGACATCATCGCGATGGTTGGTGTTGAGTGTGCTTCGGGTGATACGTATTGCTCTGAAGGTATCAACGTCACCATGGAAAAAATGTTCGTTCCTGAGCCGGTTATCGAGCTCGCTATCAAGCCCGCTAAACAAGAAGACCTTGTTAAGCTCTCGAAAGCGCTCAACCGTTTCATGAAAGAAGATCCTACGTTCCGCGTTTCTGTCGACAAAGAGTCGAACGAAACACGTATCGCAGGTATGGGTGAGCTTCACCTTGAGATTTACGTTGAACGTATGAAACGTGAATAC
>SEDW01000490.1:2500-6021 GCA_004193325.1 Pseudomonadota bacterium
GGTCCTCCACAACCTGTTACGGTTGCTTCAACCTGCCCATGCCTAGCTCACCACCTTTCGGGTCTACTACCAGCGACTAAAAACGCCCTTTTAAGACTCGCTTTCGCTACGGCTCCTCCATCTTATGCGGATTAACCTCGCCACTGACAGTAACTCGTTGAATCATAATGCAAAAGGTACGCCGTCAAACAAGACCTTACGGCCAACGTTCTCCGACTGTATGTGAGTAATTGAATTCAGGTTCTATTTCACTCCCCTTATCGGGGTTCTTTTCGCCTTTCCCTCACGGTACTATACGCTATCGGTGACAGACATGTATTTAGTCTTGGATAATGGTCTACCCAGATTCCAACCAGGTTTCACGAGCCTGGTTGTACTCAGGAACTCTACTAGAGATCCGACACTTTTCGCTGACAGGGCTTTCACCTTCTATGGCTGGCCTTCCCAGGCCATTTAGCTAAATGCGGATTTGGTAACTCTATGCTGCTTATGCCGAAGCAACTGTAGGTCCTACAACACCATTAAAAAAACGCCGGCAGGCTTACAGGTTAATGGTTTAGACTAGATCCCTTTTCGCTCGCCACTACTGGGGGAATCTCTATTGATTTCTTTTCCTGAGGGTACTTAGATGTTTCAGTTCCCCTCGTACGCTTCCAACGGCTACTTTACTCGCCGGAGGATACAACCGAAGTTGTGGGTTTCCCCATTCGGAAGAACAATCGAAAGAGTGTTACCTCTTTCAAAAGCTGCGAATTCAGAAAACCGGAGTTTGGTGGGCCTGAGTAGACTCGAACTACTGACCTCACCCTTATCAGGGGTGTGCTCTAACCAACTGAGCTACAAGCCCCGGTACTGTTCATTCACAGTTAGGTAGGAAATACATACAAACTTGAAACTGATTTTCCTTAGAAAGGAGGTGATCCAGCCGCAGGTTCCCCTACGGCTACCTTGTTACGACTTCACCCCAGTCATTAACCCCACCTTCGGCGCCTACTTCCTTGCGGTTAGTGACAGCGACTTCTGGTTGAGTCAACTCCCATGGTGTGACGGGCGGTGTGTACAAGGCCCGGGAACGTATTCACCGTGGCGTTCTGATCCACGATTACTAGCGATTCCGCCTTCATGGAGGCGAATTGCAGCCTCCAATCCGAACTGAGGATAGGTTTTTGAGATTAGCTCCCTCTTGCGAGTTGGCGACCCTTTGTCCTATCCATTGTATTACGTGTGTAGCCCTAGGCGTAAGGGCCATGAGGACTTGACGTCATCCCCACCTTCCTCCAGCTTAACGCTGGCAGTTAATTTAGAGTGCCCAACTTAATGCTGGCAACTAAATCCAGGGGTTGCGCTCGTTGCGGGACTTAACCCAACATTTCACAACACGAGCTGACGACAGCCATGCAGCACCTGTCTCCTTGTGTATTGCTACAAAGCCGTATTTCTACGGATGTCAAGGGATGTCAAGCCTAGGTAAGGTTCTGCGCGTTGCTTCGAATTAAACCACATAATCCACCGCTTGTGCGGGCCCCCGTCAATTCCTTTGAGTTTTAGTCTTGCGACCGTACTCCCCAGGCGGCACACTAATTGCGTTAGCTTCGACACAGCAGGAGTAAAACCCCACTACATCTTGTGTGCATAGTTTACGGCGTGGACTACCAGGGTATCTAATCCTGTTTGCTCCCCACGCTTTCGTGCCTGATCGTCAGTTGTGAGCCAGATAGCCGCCTTCGCCACCGGTGTTCCGCCAAATCTCTACGCATTTCACCGCTACACTTGGCATTCCACTATCCCCTCTCACACTCTAGTACTGAGGTCTCACAGGCAGTTCCCACGTTAAGCGTGGGGATTTCACCCGTGACTCTCAATACCGACTACGCACGCTTTACGCCCAGTAATTCCGAACAACGCTTGCACCCTCTGTATTACCGCGGCTGCTGGCACAGAGTTTGCCGGTGCTTCCTCCTTCGGTACCATCAGACCACCCGAACTTTCCCCGGATGGCTATTTTTCCCGAATGACAGAGCTTTACAACCCGAAGGCCTTCCTCACTCACGCGGCGTGGCTGCGTCAGACTTTCGTCCATTGCGCAATATTCCCTACTGCTGCCTCCCGTAGGAGTCTGGACCGTGTTTCAGTTCCAGTGTGCCTGGTCATCCTCTCAGACCAGGTACCCATCATTGTCTTGGTAAGCCATTACCCCACCAACTAACTAATGGGACGCAGACTCATCCTTCGGCGATTGCTTGCGCCATCTTTCCTTACAAGAACTTCACGAACTCGTAAGCTTACTTGGCATTAGCCCGTCTTTCGACAGGTTATTCCAATCCAAAGGGTAGATTATCCACGTGTTACTCACCCGTGCGCCGCTTTACTCATCCTTGCGGACTTTCGCGCTCGACTTGCATGTATGAGGCCCGCCGCCAGCGTTCGTTCTGAGCCAGGATCAAACTCTCAAGTTAAACTTTTCGAGAAGACTGATTGCTCAGGCTTCTCAGAGATCCGATTTCTCGGATTAATCCTTGCGTCCAATCTTCGTTACAGAAGAAAGTGCGACTTAATATTTTATCAGAATCGACGTTTGCATGTTTAATCTGCAATTTCGTTTCATTGAATTACTTCAATGCTTCGAAAAAGCATTTCGTATTTCCTACCTAATTGTCAAAGAACAGAACATCGCACTTCATCGAGTTACTCGATTTCGTTTTCGTCGTTCGCTTCGGTAAAGAGCTTTTACAAAGTTCGTGTTGCCGTTGCAACCTTTTTTTGTAATTTTTTTTACTCTCTTCGAAGAAACTTCGTTAACGATTTCACTCGTTTTCGCTGCGTCGTTCGCGTCGTGTGAGTCGTTTATAAGAAGAAAGTGCCGCTAGTGCAACCGTAAAACACCGGATCCCGTGATTTTTTCACTTTTCTTTCGTTTCACATTTCCGATTAATCTAGTCGAAATAGTCCATTTAAAATGGCTATCATAGCCTAATTAAAGGTATAGTTAATTAAAATTAGTATTATTATTCGCTGCATTAAAATGGCCTGAAACGCCGCAGCAACAGCTAAAAATCAATCAAACCGCGGAACTTTTGCTCTGAAAGCGCCATTTAACCGCATCGCCCCTCCGGCCCGTGAGGGGTACTAAATAAGCAGTATTTTTAGCTAGTTCTTAGCCTGCCGTTTAAACGTCACAACGGTATTTGTTTGGGCATCTACAAACGCCAGCATGGTTCCGAAATGCGGGCTCGCTAACGTAAATTCTACTTTATAAATTAGACCTATAGAGTCGCCACTCAGTTGGTAGGCGAGCCCCGCCGCGTTCGTTAAGGCTTCGAGCGAATATTCGGGGGAGCCAATGCTCCCTCCCTCTTTGGCCAGGTAACTCTCTAGCGCGGCCCTAACGGCTAACGCCGCCTCGGCCTGGTTAAATTTAGGCGTAGGAGAAGGAAATGGCCCGCTGGCAACCGTGGAGGCTACGTAAACCACGCTCCCCTCCCTATCTACGATCATATTCACCCGGGCTCCCAGCACCTCTA
>SEDW01000491.1 GCA_004193325.1 Pseudomonadota bacterium
TCTCCGTTAACGGCAATATTGGTTTCTGCAAAAGTGATGCTATCGCTCACACAGGATGTCTCGACGTTGGAAGCATTTCTAAATTTAACATAGGCATAAATGTCGCCAAAAAAGATGACGCCACGAAAGCTTTTTGAAGCTGAATAAGGCTCCCAAACGCCTCCCGAACCACAAGCATAATCTGAGGTGATGTACATTTCGGTCGCGTTCGTCGCAGAAAGGGTTAGTGTCACTGTTTCCGCTGTGGTTGAGCCCGCGTTGGCGTTGATAACAACGGAAGCTCCTGTGGGAGCGGCAGCAGAATGAGTGATGGTATCGCTGATACAGCTCGTAGTATTGCCTGCCGCATCTCGATATCTCACGTAGACAGTTGCTGTGGCGTTCGTTTGACCAAGAACCCAGCTTTTCGTTGTTGCAAAGGTTTCCCAGGTCCCATCTGCAGAGCAGCCTGATGTATTGGTAATATACATCTCTTTGGGATTGGTATCGGAGACGGCGAGGGTCAAAGTCACGGTGGTAGAGCTGGTGCTGGCTGCGTTACCGTTGATGCTGATCGTATCCCCGCTAGGTATCGTGTTGTCATGAATGATCGTATCGGAGATACAAGCCGATTCATTGCCTGCGGCGTCCCGAAATTTCACGAAGACTTCGGCCTGGGCATTGGCCTGTCCGAGGGTCCAACTTTTGGAAGTAGCGTAAGCCTCCCAGCTCACCGAGGTCGCGCATCCTGCAGTATTGCTCACAAACATCTGAGACGCGCCCGTGGCGGCGAGTGTGAGGGTGACAGCGGTGCTAGTTGCGTAGGAAACGCCGCTTGCAATGCTGATGCTTGTTGCAGTTGGGGCCATTGAATCAACGGTGACACTGAAGCTGCTTGGCACAAAAGCGCTCTGGTTGCCTAGGCTGTCTTCAGCCTGCACGCACGCGTAATAGACTCCCCCTTCAACGCCGCTGTGCGTAGCGCCAAGACTTGTTGTAGAAAGTGGAGAAATGCAGCCCGTCGCACAATCATTGGCAGTACAAATCTTGGAATGATAGCCGGACATATGACTGTCAGTGCTTGCACCCCAGCTAATCGGCAGTGAGAGCGAGGTCGAATAGCTCGCTGCAAAACCCGGACTCAGCGGGGCGCTTGGCGCTGTGGTATCCCAGACAAAGTTTAGTTCATCAAAAGAACTGCTACCCGCTCCATCGGTCACAGTAAGGCGAAGGACATAGGTATCATCGCTCGAGGCCGAGACTGTTGTCATGGCGGCATTTGCGGTTCCAAAGCTGACGATGCCCGCTCCGGAAACTTTGTTGGAGTGACAGGTGTTGATGGAGGCGGAACCTGGGGCACTGTAGGCGTTGGCATCGAGGGGATGACAGGATCAATAGCCTCTGCGACTCCAGGCATATTCGGCAATAGAATGGGCGTCAATGTCCGGGAATGCAATTTGCCCCGCTTCGCTCTCACCCAGAGTTGATCGATACCTTTAAGATCCGCTTTGACAAAATCCAGAACGTTTTCGGAGGTCGTCGTGAGGAGTTCGCTTGCGGATTCATCCTTAAAAAATTCATAGTCTTTGGCAAAAGTTGAAGGCAGCCAACTGATGTGCACGGAAGAATCATTATCGATCGCGAGCACGCCACTCACCGGAGCCAATGAAACTTTGGCAAGGGTAACGGTCGTCTTGTAACGGCTTACGGATTGGTTTCGATTCTTGATTTCAATGAGATAATAATTATCGGATTCGATGTCTTTTTCGATGACAACGAAATGGTCTTGGGTGGCCTGAACGAAGTCCTCTTCCTTTTTCGAAGGTGCCATAGAATTGGGGAGATCGAAGGATTTAAAGGCAAGTGGGCCTTCCATATCCCCACTGTTATCCAGCAATTGAAGGCCGGAAGGCAGCGATTCCATCTTCGAGATATAGATCGCCATATTTAGATTTTTTGAGCGGGTAGAGGATTTGAGTTGGACTTGAAGGCGCCCGTCTTCGGTAAGGGTTAGATCTTGAATGGTTCCTGCCTTATCAGCAAGACCGAGAAAGACGCTGATCTCGCTGCATCCTGTGATGAGCGAAATGACAAAACTCAGCAAAGCGATTTGCCAAGTCCGCCTAGCGATTGCCCACAAGTCTCCGATACGAGCTCCATCATCTTCTTTGGTGATGATCATAAATCGGCAGGAATGCTCTCGTCTTGAAATTGCTAAAGTATCGTTGAGGAAATATTAATGATTATGACTAATTGAAGAAGATTAGGAAGTTAGCAATTGATTTTTTCGACCCGGGAGCAGCCAGAGTTTCTCGGAATTCGTGAAAATAATTAATGCGTTTGAGCTAATTTATGACACGAAAAAAGCGGGGTAAACCCCGCTTTAAACATTACTTTATTTAAGACTTAAGCACAGCGTCTCGATCAACCCTGAAGAGTTGCGCGAAGCATCCACAGAGTCTTGCCATGAACTTCCAGACGTCCGGTAAGGAGGTCGGCAGTCGCAGCGTCATCAGCAGCTTCCGCGTGCTCGATGCCGGTCTTAAGATCGACAACCACTGCTTCGTGGCCAGCGATAAGGTCTTTCACCATTTCTTCAGCAGAAGGCAATTTCGATTGCTCCTGGATGCTGCCAGTCTTGAGCATTTCCTGAAGACTGAAAGGCGCTTTGAATTGGAGAGCGCGTACGCGTTCGGCGAGTTCGTCGATCGCGAGGAAGAGGTCGTTATATTGTTCTTCGAACATTTTGTGCAAAGAGTAGAATTGTGGTCCGACTACGTTCCAGTGGTAGCCTTGAGTCTTGGCGAACAAAACGTAAGAGCTACAAACAACCTTATGCAGGTGCTCAGCAACGTCGGACTTAGTCCCTGTTCCTGTTTTTTCGGTCTTAGCTGTATCTTTAAGTGGCGTAGGCATAAAAACTCCTCAATCAAGATTCACAAGTCACTCTATGAGGACGAGCCTTTACTGTCGACTAAAAAAAGCCCAGAGCTGAGAACTCTGGGCCTTCAAGCAATCGATAAGATTAAAGTTTAATGTTTGAAGTGACGAATTTGACTAAAGACCATAGCGATGCCATGTTCGTTGGCTGCGGCGATGGATTCGTCATCGCGCATGGATCCACCGGGCTGAACGATGCTGGCGATGCCGAGCTTGGCTGCAGTGTCGACACTGTCTCGAAAAGGAAAGAAGGCATCGCTGGCCATTACTGCGCCTTTAAGCGACTTGCCGAATTCCGCTGCTTTCTGAGCTGCAAATTGAGCGGAATCGATCCGGCTCATTTGACCGGCGCCCACCGCGATGGTCTGGCCATCTTTCGCATAGACGATAGCATTCGACTTAACGTGTTTGCAGACACGTTGGGCAAAGATCATATCCTGCTCTTCCTGAGAGGTCGGGACTTTGTTGCTGGCGAGTTTCCACGAGTCCTTGTCCGTCCGAACCAAATCCCGCTCCTGAACTAATACGCCGCCGAGTATTGTGCGGAGATCCAGTTGCTTCTGAGTCTGCTCGGTGTTCGTTAAGTAGGGGAGTTCGAGAACGCGGAGGTTTTTCTTCGCGCTCAGGATCGTTTGAGCTTCGCTACTGAATTTGGGAGCCACGATGCATTCGAGGAACATCTCTGCGAGCGCTTTGGCGGTGGCTGCATCGACTTCGCTGTTAAACGCGACGATTCCACCAAAGGCCGATTTTGGATCGCTGGCGAGGGCTTTTTGGTAGATCGGTAGAAGTTCTTCCGACTTCTTGCCTATCGCCACACCACAAGGATTCGTGTGCTTGATGACTGCCACGGCTTTGTATTCTGGAAAGTCGGCCACGAGTTGAGCGGCGCCATCGATATCGAGGAGATTGTTGTAGGAGAGTTCTTTGCCCTGGAGAATCTTCGCGTCCTGCAGACCGCCTTTGAGGCTGAAAGCTGACTTGTAGAACTTCGCCTGCTGATGCGGGTTCTCACCGTAACGAAGGGATTGGACTTCGCTAAGGCTCAGATTAATCTCTGGAGCGAGTGCGGTCTCGCTCGTGCCTTCGAAGTAAGACGCGATCATCCCATCGTAGCGAGAGATGTGACGGAAGACTTTGCCCGCGAGCACACGGCGTAGATCGTCCGAAATTTTGCCAGCTCGGAGCTGTTCCAAGACGAGCGGATAATCGCTCGGATCGATGACGGGTGACGCCGAGAGATAATTCTTGGCCGCAGCGCGAAGCATACAAGGCCCGCCGATGTCAATGAATTCGATTGCCTTCGGGAGATCGAGTTTTTGCTCGAGAGCTTTCTTTTCGAAAGCATAGAGATT
>SEDW01000492.1 GCA_004193325.1 Pseudomonadota bacterium
CTTGAGCGCAGTCGGCGAAAAGATGATCGACCACGAGCTGGCCTTTTATAAATGGTCCTCCGCTCAAGAACTCAGCTTTAAAAGAGCGCGAGATCGCCGAAAAAAGATTCTCGAGGACCAGACTCCACGGCCTGCGCAGTGGCATAAGACCTATCAACTGGCTCTTCTCGAGAACCGTGCGGCCAAACTCAATGCGCGTGTCTTAAAGGAAAGAGCGATCCTCGCCGCTGCCATCTACCATGGCAATCGCGGTACAGCTTTGCAAAAAAACAAAGCAACTGAGGCCGGCGATCGCATCAAAGAGTTGAACTCCGTCACTGTTAAACTCCAGTTTGCGATGCAGCAGCAGCGCGACCTCTGGCTCACCAACTACAAAGAGACTTCCCCTCTGCTCAAAACACGCAGACACTTTCTTCTCTTGAGTCAGGAATTTTTGGAAAGCAACTCTCAGCTCGCCGATCAGAGAGATACTTACAGTGATCCTGCAACCAAACACGTGCAGGAAGATTTTGCGAGCAACTGGCAGGTCTGGCCGCGAATCGCAGGTAAGATTCTCAAGCTGATCAATCAGACGGAAAAGAAAGAACTCGCTTGGCTTGAAAACCAGCAAAAAAATCAGAATGACGCCCGGGAAAATGCAGATCGTCTGGCCACCAGCGAAGGCGCTCTGCGTCTTGCTATGGCAAAGGCCACAGGCAAAGCCTTCCCCGATGTTCTTCAATACCTCCGCTACTCAATCAACGAGCAGGCGGCCCGCGGTAAGAAGTGGCTTGCTGATGTGGAATGGCAGCGCTACCTCCGTGAGACCCAAGAGAAGACGAAACAACAAGCCAAGCAGGCTCTCAATGAGACCGAAATCAAAGAGAACATTCGCGATACCGAGATCGAGAGGGCCCTACATGAATAAGCACTACATCCTCCTATCCATACTTCTCGCCGGCGCGCCTCTGGCATCCTATGCGCAGGATCTCAGGGAAGAACCGATCGAAGATAAATCCCTTCAAGCCTTCGGCGACTACTGGCGCAGCTTCGATGATTATGAAGATCATAAATTTCTCAAAAACAAAGGCTCCCATTTTGAAGCTTGGGATCGCCTCAAGACCGAATGGCGTTCGCAAGAGAAAGCACTTACGTCTGCCCAACTCGATGATCTCAAAAGCGCTGTGAAGCGTTACGAAAATCAACTCAAGGAACATCCGACTGCGACCAGCACTCCCTATGCCCGCATGAATCTGGCCCAGGTTCTGAGCAAGATCGCCTCGCTTCAAGATGGTGAAAAAGCAGCTGAGCCTTACCAAAAGCAGGCTCTGGCCGTTCTCGCCGATCTTAACAAGAATCAGCCCGGCTTCACTCTCAATGACGAAGCTCTCTATTTGCGTGCGACCATTCTCGAGAGTATGAATCAGGACGAAGCCGCTCTCAATGTCTGGCAGAGCCTGGCTCGCGATGGCAAAGACAGCATCTACACCGTTCATGCAAACCTCGCCATCGGCGACAACAGCTTTGAGAAGGAAAAGGCTTCGAAATCGCTCAAAGCCTACAAAAATGCCGAAGCGATTCTCCAAAGAGTTCGCAGTCCCGAAGCCGACTACGAAAAGCTACGCGTCAGCTATCGTTTAGCATGGGCCGCCTACCGCACAGCGGATCTTGATGAATCTCTAGCAGCGGCGCAAAAACTTCTTCATCCCGAATCCGACTTCAAACGCATCAGCATGCAAAAGCGTATGACCGCCGATGCCTGCGATCTGATTGCGGACACACTTTTTGAGCAAGACAAGATTGATCGCACCAAGGATTATTTGCAAAAGGATATCCTTCGTCCCTACGCAAGCACCATTGGTCTGCGCATTCTAAGCCGTCTCGCGAGCAATCCCACTCAAACGCAGAGTATCGACCTCGCCGACTTCCTCCTCGACCGCTATCCGGCCGCTAAGGAAGCGCCAGAGATCGCCACGATCCTCGCCGACGTCTATCGCACGACCAAGCAGGACGCCAAATACGTGGCAACCCTCGAGCGCCTGTCCTTAATGCTGCCGAGAACAAGTGTCTGGCGCGTTCAACACAAAAACGATCCCAATCTCCTCGCGAATATGGAGTCAAAGGCCCTCAACGCCAATCAGCTCCTTGCCGGAAAGTTCTATGAAAATGGTATGGTTCAAGGCAGTCAGTCGAGCTTTGAAACTGCCCGCACCTATTACGATGCACTTCTAAAATTTAGTCCTGATGCCCCAGAGGCAGAAACCTGGGAACTTCGTCGCGCCCATTCTCTCTATTTCGCGAATCACTTCGATGATGCGGATAAGGCTTATGAGACCTTCAAAAATCGCGGCACTGTTTCCCCGGAAAATCTGGAAGTCGCTTTTTATCAGCAGACTCTCAGCCGGGAAAAGGTCTGGAGACAGTCTCTCGCTAAATTTGACGAGACGGGAACCAAACCCAATGCGGCCAGCATGGCAAAACTCCATCGCCTGCAAGACAACATCACAGCCTTCGCCGACCGCTTCCCAAATCGCAGTCATGTCGTTGATCTCTTGCTTCTCGCCGCATCAGCTAACCGCGATCTCAATGATTTTGCAGTAGCTGAAGGTTTTTGGAACCGAGCCCTTCTTTCCGATCCATCGACGACGCAGAGAACCTTGGCTATTCGTGGCCTCGTGCAATCCAAAATCAAAGCTGGTAAACCCGAGGAAACCCTCGCGCTCACCCGTAACTATCTCAAACTCGAAAACTTTGACCAGCTGGGTTCAAGCTTTCAAGGCGAACTCATCGGTATCGTAGCGGCTTCTGTTAAAGAAACCGCAGCGGAACTCAATGCCAAGGGCAAAGTGCTGGAAGCCGGCCAGCTATTACTCGCCGTGACGAACGAGTTCCCAAGCATCCCCGACCACGACACGCTTTATCGCGACGGCGCCTATTACATGGCTCTCGCAGGTAACTGGAAAGAATCGGAAGCGGCTGCCAACAATTATCTAGCCGAACAAAAACCTAAGGGTAATACTGAGGATCTCCTCTACCTTAAAGCGCGTGCACTCGAATACCAACTCCGCTTTCACAAAGCGGCAACCGCACATCTGGCTCTTGCCGAAGCTTATCCGAAGTATTCCAAAGCCCTTCCAGCTGCACAGCGCGCTGAAGGCCTTGCAGCTGCCGAGGATGACTACAAACTCGCTGGCAAAGCGGCCAGCATTGT
>SEDW01000493.1 GCA_004193325.1 Pseudomonadota bacterium
GCACCACCGACCGCACGCACCGCTTTGGGTCTACCCATCGCTTTTGCCTGCTCGCCGTAGGACATGGTTGTGCCGTAGGGAATCTCGCGAAGCTTTTGCCAAGCCTCTCTTTGAAACTCCGTTCCGATCTTGAGATCGAGCGGCACATCAAAGCTCTTGCGGGTCCCGGCGTAATATTCTCTCAGTTCTCGAACGGCCTGCTGAAGAATTGGATTTTCCGTGTCCCCATCAAGCTCAGCATCGGCACCTTCAAGAAAATCGATCTGCGTAACACCAATATCGCTCGCAAAAATGCGGCAGCTACCAGCCGGGCTGTTCATAGTCACCGATTTCATGGGAAACCTCCTAAGGATCTAGCCACTTCACAGAATTCGTAGCACAATGAGTCTGACCCATCCCAACTAGGACACTCTATGAAGCGAACGTTGCAAGCCCCGACCAATTCTTCGCCCAGGACGATCAGCATTCACTGCGGCCGGGACAAGTCTTTGACCCATCGCGCCATTATGTTTGCATCACTGTCAGAGGGGCGAAGCCAGATTCTTCATCCCCTTTTGGGAGCGGATTGTCTTTCCTCTATATCCTGCTTTGAGGCCCTTGGGGTCAAGATCCTAGTGCACGGGGAAGAACGGGTGGAGGTCGAATCGAAGGGCTTTACGCAGTTTCAGCAGCCCACTGTCCCCTTGGATTGCGGCAACAGTGGCACGACGGCCCGCCTTATTCTCGGAATATTAGCGGCTCAAAAAGGCCTTACTTTTCAATTGATCGGTGACGAAAGCCTCTCCAAGCGGCCCATGAAAAGGGTCGTCATCCCTCTCCGGAAAATGGGCGCAAAAATCTCCGGTCCAGACGATGGAAATTTTTTACCCCTGACGATCGAAGGCCAGGACCTCAAAGCCATGAAGCACCTGGTCGACAAGGCCAGTGCCCAGGTTAAATCCTGTCTTCTTCTCGCTGGAATGTTCGCCGAAGGCCAAACCAGCGTCACTCTTCCCAAGGGATCGCGGGATCACACCGAACGCGTTTTGCAAAAGATGGGGGCAAACCTGAGCAGTTTCGTCACTGTCGATGAAGAGCATATCGATCTCACTGGCCCTTTCAAAACCAAAGCCATGGACGTCTCAATTCCCGTCGACCCTTCCTCAGCCGCTTTTTTTGCGGTCTTGGGCCTACTCCTTACCCAGGGCGGCATTGCCATGCCGGACGTTCTCGATAATCCAACACGAACCGGTTTCATGAAGGTCCTCGGCCGTATGAGCCAGGGTCTTACGTTCACCAAGGCGGCGAGCCAGAGCTTTGTTGAACCCGTCGGTCTGCTTATCGTCAAAGGCGGTCTTGAATTGACTGGTACAGATATTGAGGAAGACGAAGTTCCAAGTCTGGTCGATGAAATCCCCATCCTTTCCGTCGCAGCTGCGTTCGCGAAAGGTCCTTCGCTTTTTCGAGGTTTGTCAGAACTGAGAGTAAAGGAAAGTGATCGATTGCTGCTCACCGCAGCGCTGCTTGAAGCCGCCGGTGCAGAGCATGAGATCCGTGGCGACGATCTCTGGATTGCGGGAGGATTGAAGGAGGTTAAGCCCTTCACATTCGATCCGGAAGGTGATCACCGATTGGCTATGTCTGCAGCTATTCTGGCCCGACGTTCGAAAAAGCCGTGTTGTATTTTGGACTCGGAATGTGTACGAGTGAGCTTCCCGAATTTCTATGAAGCCTTGGATACAGTCGATCAATTCTAGTCGACGATTTACGGGCTATCCCATATCATGTACCCTGTGTTTTTAAGCTGCCGGAGTTCGCCCCATGACCACATCCAAGAAGCGCTGTATTATCGTCGCCGTCGACGGCCCTGCCGGTTCGGGCAAGAGCAGCGTTTGTTCGAAAACATGTAAGCGCCTCGGCTGGACTTATGTAAACACAGGCTTTTTATACAGGGCTGTTGCGTACATCTGTCGCCAGAGACAGATCGCCCTCGATAATTCTGAAGCCCTCGGTATTGTGATCGACGAATTTACTATGAGCCTCGTCTGGGATCCAGAGACACAAGCTGTTTGGTTCCAGGGCGAGAATATTTCTGAAAATCTCTACACCGATCTCGCTGGCAAGGACGCAAGTCTCATCGCCAAGAACCCAATGGTTCGTGAGAAACTTCTTCCCCTACAAAGAGATCTCGCGCTTCGCTCGCCTGTTGGTGCGATCGTCGATGGTCGTGACATCGGAACCGTGGTCTTCCCCGACGCGGATCTCAAAGTCTTTCTCACCGCTTCGATCGAAGAACGCGCGCGTCGCCGCATCCATCAGTTGAAAGATGGTGCCAAGGCCAGCGCGGAAGAACTGGAATCGATTCGCATCAGCATTCAGGCTCGTGATGAGCAGGATGCGGCTCGCGGAGTGGCTCCTTTGATTCAGGCGAAGGATGCGATTCTACTCGATACGAGCAATCTGCAGATGGATTCGACCATTGAGCGTTTGATTGAATTGATTAACGAGAAAAATTTGGTTTGATCTTCCGACAATAAAAGAAACGCCCCGCTATTAAACGGGGCGTTTCTTTTTGTACGCAAATTCATGCTCCGTAGCGGCGTTTGGCAAGTTGAGGTCGCATGCGCTGCACTTTGGGCTTTGCCATCACGAAGACCTCTTCAGAGACTGCTGCGACGGCCTCTTGTTCTTTCAAAAGTTCTTTCAGCTCCTGAAAAAATGTTTGCTGCTCCTGGGACTGGATTGTGATTCGGCCTTCAAAATCCTGAAGCGCGCCTGCAATTGAGGAGTACTTCTGATCAAAGTCAAATCGCAAAGACTTCTGCGCAACATTCAATTCCCTCATCTCCGGCAGGACTAAGGTCAACATGCCGGAAATTTCTCTCAGGCGAATCTGCAGCTGCTCAACATCGGCCTTCAGGCTCAGGATCTTCTCACCCTGACTCCGAAGAATTTTATCCTCGCGATGCAGCTGCGTCGGCTGCTCAAATTCTTTATCCACCGCGACACGGGTCGTAATCTTTTGCGGTAGGCGCTCGAACTCACCCTTCATCCAGCCCTGCTGCTCCTGAGAGACCTGCTGGAGCTTTTCGTTAAAGACCTGCAAGACGTCGTTGAAACGATCGTCGAGATTCTCAACGGCCTGCTCGATAGCTTTAGAGGAACTGAGATGGGTCGCGGTCGCACGAGTCCATTCAAGGTAATCCTT
>SEDW01000494.1 GCA_004193325.1 Pseudomonadota bacterium
TCACACTTCAAACGAACGCCATCAAAGATCAGCTCTGTGCCGCAGGAAGGGCACTTTTCAGGCCACTTGTATTCGCCCTTGGCGCTTTCGATGACCTGCATGAACTTTGGAATCACTTCGCCGGAGCGAACGATTTCAATGACATCGCCGGCCTTGAGATTGTACGCCTTCACGTGCTCGGCATTATGCAGAGTGACATTCGTGATCGTAGCGCCACTCAAAGCCACCCCTTCAATCACTGCCACTGGCGTTATGATACCAAGGCGCGAAGGAAACCAATCGATACGTTTAAGCTTCGATTGCGCTGTCAAACCCTGCCATTTAAAAGACATCTTAAAACGCGGATGATGCGATGTATTTCCAAGCCGTTGTTGAAGGGCCAGACTATTGTAAGAAAAAACCGCCCCATCATAGGCAACTTCATCATCGTCCATCCACTGCTTGATCTCTTCGAGGTAGCCCTCGACCTCTTTGGGCTTTTTGAGCAAACGGTGATCGAGGACAACAAAACCAAGCTTCGCCAGAAAATCGAACTTCTCGACCTCGGTCTTCAGACCTTCGGCCCCGATGACCTCAAAGGCAAAGAAGTTAAAGAAACGACAAAGATCGATGTGAACCTTTCGCCCTAACAATCCAGCCACGATATTGCGCGGATTATTAGGGCGTTCGAGACCACGCTCAAGCATCTCATCGACGAGGAGAGCAAATTTATGCTGCGAGCAATAGACTTCCCCGCGAACTTCAATCGAAATATCTTTCGGCAGATGAGGAATGCAATCCGCGATCCAGAAGACTTTATCGGTGACGTCTTCACCGATGCGGCCATCACCCCGAGTCTTCGCAATCTTTAGAACACCCTTTTCGTAGATCAGACTCAGGCTGTTGCCGTCGACCTTGGGCGTTCCAATGATCGCCTCTTCGCCCATCCAGGTATGCAGCTCATCGACCTTGTAAGTCTTTGCGAGCGAGAGCATCGGCTGTTCATGACTGGCCTTGGGAGCGCCGGTACTAGGCGCGGCACCCACATACTTCAGCACCGGATGATTCGGCGAAACGGCACGAATCTCCTGCTCAAGCTTGTCGTAAACCGCATCACTCACTGTCGGTTTACCGGCGTAGTATTGTTTTTTGTAAAGCATCAAGGTCCGGGCCATCTCTTCGACCCGATTTGCGACGTAAGATGTTTTCACGGCTCAACTCCACGTAAGCGCCAAACACAGATCCATTCTTCCCGTACCACAGCCGGTACTGGTGCTGCCGGGATCGCCGCGGCATAACACAAAACAAAATCTCTATGCAAAACTCGATACGCTTCGGCCTCATCAACAGCAAAGGGCGGACCCTTTTCCACATCGACGAGCCGAAACAAAATTCCGCAAAACAGGCCGCCCTTTTTTAGGCGCTTTTTCATCGCTTCAATATAGTCGGGGCGAAGTTCAGCTGGTAAAGCGCAAAGCATCGCCCGATCATAGATCGCATCATAAGCCGCTAGCTCACGATCCTCGATCTCAAATAAATCACTTTTTACGAGTTCGAGTCCCGCGACTTTTCCGTACATCTGCTTAGCCGCAGCAATCGCCTCTTCGCTCAGATCGATCGCCCGAACCTCATGGCCCCACTCGGCTAGAACCGCTTCGCTATGCGCAGCTCCGCAGCCAGCCGAAAAGAAACGTGCGGCCTCGGGCAAAGCAGCTTCCCGCTTCGCATGTTGGATGAGCTGGAGCAATGCCGGGTGCGCCCCGCCTTGATCCCAGCCGGTTTGCCCCTTTTGCCAACGCTTTTGCCACAAAGATTTTTCTTCTGGGCTTTGCACTGTGTCCTCATGACTGCTTTAATTGTCTCTAACGGAAAGATTACTTTTCCGAATGAGCATTTACCGGTACTTTCGACTTCACTAAACCTGGCTCTTCACGTTGCCAGAAAAGGACTCACGGTGAAAGTTAAACTCATCAAATTCTTGTTCGTGGCCCTGGCGTTTTCCGACTTCGCCTTGGCACAATCGAACCTTAAAGATGCCAACTTCAAAGTTGGTCTTATCTACCCAAAAACGGGCCCCCTCGCCGCCTACGCCGAATCTCAGGCCAAGGCTGTCAAGATGGGTCTGGAAGAGTTTCGTCAGGATCATCCGGAGTTGGCCGTACAAATCGCCGTCGTCGTTGCGGATGACAAGAGCCTTGCCAGCGAGGGCCTAACGTCTGCGCAGCGCCTGATCGAAACGCAGAAGATCAATCTTCTCATCGGATCGTTCAGCAACACCGTAAATCAAAGCCTCCTTGAGACGATGGCCACAAACAAGACTCCGCTTCTTCTCACCCGCTCGTCAAGTGACGATATGGTGCAGAGCGAACAAGTCTATGCGATGGTTCCAAGCTCGCGCTGGTACGGGCGTATGCTCGGCTTTTATGCGGCGCAGAGCCTCAAGAAGAAGCGTACAGCGATTGTTTATCGAGCCGACGACGCCATTTCTCTCGAAATGAACGAAGGCTTCAAAGAAGCATTTGTAAAGGCGGGTGGATTTGTAGTCGGTTCCTGGACCGCTGATCAAAAAGATCTTTGGAACGACATTAAGATGACAGAGCCGGACAGCTTCTTCATTCCTGCCGCTTTTGGCTCGAACGAAAGTCTCATCGACCTTCTTCTGTCGTCCAAAACCGACATTTTCAGCACCTCTCGATTCGTCCGCAAAGCCGGTGCCGGGGCCGTTTACCGAGCGAAGAGTTTCACCCAGCTCGACCCTCATCAGGGCGTGAAGGACTTTGTTGCTCTCTACGAAAAGCGCTATAATCAAAAACCTGACGAACTCGCTGCCGCCTCCTACGAGAGCATTCGAATTATTCTACAGGCTTATTTCCTGTCGCTCTCTGTGAAGGACCAGCCTATGCTGGAATCGATCCAATCGAAGGATCTCGGCGGCATCTATGGTATCGGCCGATTTACGAAGGACCGATTCTTCATGCGCCCCATCCCGATCACCAGGGAATTTCAAGGCGTCGAAGAATTCAAGGGCCGCATTCAACCCGAATAAAGGGAAGCAATCGATGGAAAACACAGGTCTGGACATCAACGCGAGGGTCAAGCTCCAGTATGAAGCCTATCCCTACCCTGACTACAGCCTGTATATCCCGCTTCGCACCCAGGAGGCCTATGCCTCCAATTCCATCTTCAGCGCCCAGCTCCTGAA
>SEDW01000495.1 GCA_004193325.1 Pseudomonadota bacterium
TTCACAGTTGGCGACGAAGCCGCGAAGCCTCAAAATTTCTGGCTCGAAGGTGCAAATCTTCCTCAGCGAGGTTATTTCCGCCTGACGATCCTTCGCCATGCGGATCAGACGCCGATCCGGATCGTCTTCAAGGACATGCCGGCCCTTAGAGTGCTTATCAATGGTCAGGAGCAACTGACCCAGGGCAAACTCTACGGTGAAGACGGCGACGTTGAGAATGCGCGCGGCGATAGCACTGTGCTCCTCCCCCAGTCGGATGAAGTCGAAGTCATTCTTGAGCTCGGTGCGACGCTCCCACGCTGGAACTTTGCTAGCTACGAAATTCAAATTGGTCCAGAGGATGTACTTCGTAAGGAAACTCTTCTTGATGCGATCGTTCTAGCGATTATGCTTGGTGGTCTCTTCATTACAGGGATCTACCATATTTCGCTCTACGTGATGACGCCATCACGCTCCGCGACCCTGACCCTTGGACTCTTTTGTATCGTGAACTGCATTCGATCGTCGATAACGGGTAAGGTTGACAGCGTCTTCAACTTCTTTCCAAATTTCCCTTACGAATTAAGCTACAAGATGGCCTACATCGGTTATTATCTAGCGCCTCCACTCTTTATTGAATTCCTCCGTGTGAGCTTTCCTGGAACTATTTCCAAGCGAGTGGCTCGCGCTCTCTGGGTCTTCACAGCGACCTTTGTGATCCTGACTCTGTTTGTGCCGGTAGACGTCTATGGCCGATGGAATACGGTCTTTCACATCGGGACTGTCGCGAACATTATCACAGCATTCTACGGACTCATCAAAGCCATCAAAAGCCGGGCGAAAGGTTCGATCATCCTGCTCGTTGCCGTTACCATGATCGCAGCGGCAACGTTTAATGATGTGATGTATGCCGAACGTCTGCCGAGTATCGGCCCGATCATTCACGTGGCTCTTTTCCTCTTTATCCTTATGCAGTCCCTTATCCTCTCGTCACAGTTTTCAGTCGCCTTTGCTGAGCTGGCCCACACCTACAAAGAATTTACCAAGATCGTTTATCTCCATACCGTGAAACAGATTGCCAACGGCTTCGAGATTGAAAAGACAATGCGCGTCGGGACTGCTGAAGCGGTGGTCGTGGCTTTCGATATCGTGGGTTCGTCGCGGATCAAACATCCAGGCTTCTCCGATGCGGTCGAACGGATGATGGGCCGCTGCTACGATGCGATGAGTCACGGCTACGATGCTCAGGACATGCAGTGTCGGGCTTATCGGGTGAAAGAGATGGGCGACGGCCTCCTCTGCTCGGTCGGTTTTCCTTTTCCAACGGGTGAGGGGAGAACGGAAGCTTCAGTGGCGAATGATCTCGCGGCAGAGTTTGTCAGAATCTTTAAAGAAGAGTTTGAAAAGCTCGAACTCGATTCCAACAGTTACTGCGGCATCGGTATTGCCAAAGGCAGTGTCGAGGGATTTTTCCCTAGATTTGGTGTCAAGCAATACGATCTTCGGGGCAAGACGATCATGCTCGCGACTCGCTACGAGGCGATGCGGAATGCAGTCTATTCAAAGATTGGCTGGAACGGCAGCGTGATTTTTATTCAGGATGAAGTCTATCAGGATCTCTTGCCCGACGAACGCGCTCATTACAGTGAATGGGATGCGACGGTCGATGGTCAGAGAATTCGTGATGATGGTCTGGCTCAAAAAGCCTGGTATCGTTTTGCGCCTTGCGCGGAGCGAAAGGGTGGAGTTGGAATGGAAGCGATTGAGATTGATGTTACGGATTTGCCGAAAGCGGTGTGATCCTCTTTTAAACAAAGAAAAGCCCTTTTCCGCAGCGGAAAAGGGCTTTTCTTATTGGGCGGTGAATTACCACTCAGCTCCGAACGAGAGCGCGGAGAGAACGATCATCCCACCGTTTTTGTTCGATGGATAATAATGCAAAAGATTGTCGCCGCCGACCTTGAGCGTGGTGTTGTAGGTAAGGGTCAACCAGTTGAAACCAACGGTGTAGTCCTGCCAGGACCACTGATTGCCGAAGCCAACACTAAAGCCGGTACGGCTGTAATAATCATCGCCGTAGCCATCGCCAGAATTGATCTGACCCGACGCTCCAAAGATGCTGACGCCGACATTGAGAGAGTTGTCGAAGAAGTATTGACCATGAGCCGCGAGACGAAGAGCGGTACCTGTTCTCTTCACGTTTTCGTAGGTGAAGGATCCCACTGTCTGACGATTTTTCTCGTCGAAGCCGTAATAGAGTTTTTCGCCGGCGAGACTCAGCCCGTATTTAACGTCACCGTTTTGAAAGAGGTAGCCACGAACACCGTAGGCGACCGGGGTGAAGTATTCTTTGCCGGCACGGAAGGTGTTGTATTCAACAAAAACTTCGGCCGATTTGGATTTGGATTGACGAATGATGTAGCTCAATTCGCTCTCGTCGTCGTCCGAAGGAGCAGCTTCGCCATCGACATCTTTCGCTTCAAGGTTTTCTTCGCCTACAGCTGCGGCTGCTTCGTCCTGCGGACTTGTGCTTTCAGAAGGTGCCTCCTCCTGAGCGGTCTCTTCAGCCGCGCCCTCGGCGTAATGACGACCTTGAGCGTGGAGAGCTGTACTGAGCAAGAGTGCGCTAGGTAGGGCAAAGTTCAATATTTTAGACATGTCCACTCCAAGATGGATGTTTGGCGAAATCGACTGAAAATAGAATCTAAATGATAGTGGAAAGGCGCGGAAGAGGATAGTCCTTCACTACAAAATCCCCCTGCCTCACAGATTCCGCAAACGCCAAGAATTCAGCAGGTGCTTTCTTTTGTTGGTAATTTCAGTAAAAACCCTGTATCTCGAACGCAACTCATTACTTTAGCTGCGACCGAGGTTCAAGATGTCCAAGGCCCCAACAACTCTAGCGGTTGAGTCTAAATTTCCGCCTCAAATTCCTTTTATTATTGGCAATGAAGCCTGCGAGCGATTTTCCTTCTACGGAATGCGCAACATTCTCACCGTATTTTTGGTTACGCATCTTTTGTTGAATATGCCCGAAGCGGATCGAGAAAATTCTGCGAAAGAAATCTTCCACGTCTTCGTTATGGGCGTCTATTTTTTCCCATTGCTCGGGGGATGGCTGTCTGACCGAGTTCTAGGCAAGTATAAAACGATTCTTTGGCTGAGTCTTATTTACTGCGGTGGGCATCTTTGCCTCGCA
>SEDW01000496.1 GCA_004193325.1 Pseudomonadota bacterium
GCCTCTTTCTCTTCGAAAGCGCCAGCAACGACGAGGAGAGCGTTATCCGGTTGGTAATACTTTTGGTAGAACTCTTTGAGCTTAGGGACTGGAACCTTCTCAATGTCGCTCTTGTTACCAATCGTGGTGCGGGCATAGCCGTGCCACTGATAGGCCGCGTTAAACATCTGTTCAATGAGAATGCCGCCTGGATCATTTTCACCTTGTTCGAACTCGTTGCGAACAACGCTGAATTCTTTTGCCAACTGATCGGCAGCGATGTTGCTGTTGATCATGCGGTCCGCTTCGAGAGCGAGTGCGAAGTCGAGATTGTCTTTCGAAGCCGGCAGGATTTCATGGTAGTTCGTACGGTCGTACCAGGTCGATGCATTGAAGTTGGCACCTTGCTGCTGGAGCATTTTCCAGATGTCGGGACGAGTGGGAGTACCTTTGAAGAGCATGTGCTCCAAAAGGTGGGCCATACCCGCTTCTCCGTATCCTTCGTGGCGCGAGCCTACGAAATACGTGATATTTACAGTTACGCGTGGCTTGGAGGCGTCAGGAAAAAGAACAACCTTGAGGCCGTTCGCCAGATGGTATTCTTTGAGGCCTTCCACTTCGGTGACGAATGTGGGAGCTGCTGCGGGTGCAGCCTTAGGAGCGTTGGCAGCGAAGCTTTTCACAGGCAGACCCAGGCTCATGAGAAGAGCGAGGACTATGCCGGAAGCAAGTCGTCTTTGCATAAAAATGCATCCTTACACGTCGTTGGAATAATTCTACTCCACGAGATATAACGTGTTTTAAGATAGATTTTCATGAGAAAAGCGCTTAGCTGGATTTTTTCGCGGAATCTTGGGTCAAGGCGCCCATTTTGAAGAAGCGCGAATGTGCGTGGCAATCATAGAATTCGTTCGGATATTCATTCTGAAGATGTTCGTGCGAATCTCTTAGAAGCTCGCAAACATCAGCTTGTTGAAATGAAGCGCTCGGCTTCTGCGATGGCATTGCGCTTGCCGCAGTGAAGAGCAGTCCGATACAAGACAGTCTCAGGCAAAGGCCCATAGAGTACCCTCGTCGACAAAAATTTTTGGCTATAGGTCCAGTTTAGCAAAGTCCGTCGGATTTAACCTGATCAAAAAATGCCTAGCTAAATTACCAGGGCGTGATCCGGGCTCAGACATGCCTGCTACGTGAAACGAGCAGCACAGTTACGGTTAGGGCATGAATTCTAGGGGAAAATTTAACAAAAATGCATTCGGCTTTCTAGCAGAAATATGTACAATTCAAACGACTTAGGATGTGCGAATCCTCATTTATTAAAGGTTATTCGGGAATGCTTAAAACGGTGATCCTTCTCTTTCTCTCCAACGTTTTCATGACTTTCGCCTGGTACGGACATCTTCGGGACTTCAAAGATAAGTCTCTTATTCTCGTCATTGGCGTGAGCTGGCTCATCGCCTTTTTCGAATATTGCCTTCAGGTACCAGCCAACCGTATCGGGTCCGAATACTTCACACTCGCGCAGCTTAAGATCATTCAGGAGGTCATCACGCTCGTCGTTTTTGTCCTGTTCTCGCTCTTTTACATGAAGCAGAAGATCCACCTCAATTACCTCTGGGCTGGTCTGTGCATGATGGGTGCCGTGTTTTTCATCTTTCGGGAAACGAGCGCTTGAAAAGCTGCCGGGAAAAAACCGACAAATTTCTCATCTAATGCATCAAAGTCATGAAATATAAGGCTTTTGTCCATTTAACCTGCCCGTCTACGGACGGCTATGTCTTGCTTCCCTGACCGAGCATTCCTATCATCAGGGTGCAACGGGTTATTGGCAACACGGTGCAAGAATATGGTTATTTCTGCCAATTTAGTCCAAACTCAGGAGTAAGAGCGATGGCAACTCAAGCAAAAGCTAAAGATAGTATTTCAGCACTCAAAAGCGATGCAGAACAAATGGCAAAAGACCTTTCTGAGCTTACCGCCGCAATCGGTTCGATTGGCAAAGAAGGCAGCGAGCGCCTTAGCGAAGAACTCGTTAAAAAACTTGAAGATCAATTGGATGCCGTGACTACACGCATCAGCTCACTCCGCTCTGAAGTGAAAGTCGGCGCTGAAAAAGTCGATGCTCACGTCAAAAGCAATCCTTATCTCTACCTCCTCGGTGCCGCCGGTATTGGATTCTTCTTGGGAAAGATGCTTCCCAGCCTCAAGCAATAATAGATTCTGCGGTGAGACTCGCGTCTCACCTCGGCGCCACCACTGAAAAAGTGGAAAGCACTGTTACTGAGAAAGTCGTTCAAGGCGTAGGCAAATTGAAGGCTCTCGAACATGACGTGCACCTCCGCGTAAAGCAATTTCAACGTAAAGTTGCAATGCTTGCAGTGGCGATGCTGGTAGCGATTCTAGGAGTTGGAGTCTGGGCTCTTGCAGGTTATAACGCGTTCAAAGAAATCATGTCACCTGCTTGGGCAGCGTTTGTCACGGGTTCGGTACTCTTCGTGATCTGCGGATTGCTGCTGTATTTCGGAACACATCCAAAAGTGCTTCGTTATAAATTAGATCGTGTTCGAACTTAACGATCGAATCAGAAGCTAACATTGACGGCGAGAGGCAAGTGATCAGAACTTCCTCTCCAGTCCTTTCTTCGCAAGACCTCTGCTGACCTTATATCGAGGCCCCTGATATAGACTCGATCGAGTGATAGAAGGGGATAGATAGCAGGAAAGCTCTTCGCATGCCGTCCGCGGCTATGGTAAAAGACCTCTCTCACATTCAGTTCTCTGTGAAAGTAAGGAGTCATCTCCTCACGCCAGTCATTAAAATCCCCCGCTAAAACCAAAGACTCCCCAACATCGATTTGATTCTTCACGTATTGGCTCAAGGTCTCAGCCTGATACATGCGCTCAGATCGCAGAAGGCCAAAATGCGTGCAGATGATCGAAAGAAATTTCGCATCTTCCTCTATCCATAACCGCGCGTGCAGGAAAGATCGGGCCTGCCGACCGGTAAAAGACATATCGATGTGCTTCCAGTCCACGATCGGGTGGCGACTGAGAATTCCATTGCCCTGTTCCCCTTTCGGGAGGAGCGCGGTCGCGACACATATCTGATGAGGCCAGAGTTCTTTCAGTGTCTCGACGATAATGTAGTCGAGCGCACCTTTCGGTAGCCACAGTTCCTGAAGGAGGATGATATCGGC
>SEDW01000035.1 GCA_004193325.1 Pseudomonadota bacterium
GATCTCCACCTTTCTCGAGGTGATAGGGGCTGAGGCCGCCCTCGCCAGTGTTATGCGAGAAGTTCCCCATCTTCGCTGCTGAGTTCAGGGCGCGGATGGCGTTCTTGCCAAGCGAGCCGTAGCTCATCGCGCTGATGTTGATGAGGCTCGCATTGTAGGGCCTCTTGCATTGCTTGCCACCGATCACACTTCTTAAAACATCGGGATGCACATGCTTAGGGAGAATCGAGTGACTGACCCACTCGTAGCCGGGCGCATAGACGTCCACAATCGTGCCGAAGGGCGAAGTATCCAGTTCGTTCTTGGAGCGCGCGTAGACCATCGAGCGCTCCTCACGGTTATAGGGAAGCCCATTGGTATCGGACTCGACAAAGTACTGCATGATCTCGGGCCGGATGCTTTCCATCAGATATCGTAGGCGGCCAAAGAGTGGGAAGTTCCGGCGAATGGTGTGTTTGCGCTGAATGTAGTCGTACATGCCCAAGCCGTAGAGGACGAGAAAGATTCCGAGTGTGATATAGAGCCCCCTTGAAGGGAAGCTGTAGGTCAAAGCGATAAGGACCACGGCCAATAAATTGGAAACAATCAAAAATTCTCTGCGCATGCACGTACTCCCGAAAACAGACTAGTCCAGACTTAGCATTTTCATGGAGTGGCCAGAAGTTAAGCTTTCGGTCGCAGTCCTCCCAAAACTGCTTTGGCCCTAGGATTTACGGCTTTTGAGAATGTCTTTCAGCAAATCGGCGAAAGCTCTGCTATGCTAGGATGATCTATTAATATTCAAGGATTATTCATATGCTGCGTTATGTCTTGCTGGGGGCTATGCTCCTGATGGGGTGCCGGACGGTTTCTACGAGTTCGGAGGGGAAAGAATTAGGCACAATCCCAAACATCATGATCGATCACGACGAAGAATCGAGTGATTTTATTTATGGAAAGTCCTATGAAACACCACCCGTTCCCTACTCAGAACTTCTTTTAACCTTTGAGAAAGGGATTAACAAAGAATGGTCGGACCAGTGCCGGGTTACAGTCCACGCGCAGGGTCACTGGTCGGCTGTGGGAGAAATTGGGTACAAAGTCGTTTCAGACGATTCTAAACGAGACGTAGCGGTTCGAGAATACAGTGCGGGTTTCGACCATCGGCTCCAGCACTACATGTGGCACACAAGTCGTGGCGCATGGCCTTTGATGCTTCGAAACCTCAAAACAGCGAGAGAAAGAGCCTCCGCTCCCGATGCCACGGAAGGGTCGAAGGCAAACCTCGCAATACTCGAAAAATCAGTTGAGCAGTACAAGGCCTCAGGCTGGGCTCCCCCAAGGTACTTCCAGGACAAAGACGAAGATACTGCCAAGACTGGAGCTGGAGAAGACTTCCTTTATATGCATCGGAAAATGATCGGCAGACTCACCGCTTATTTAAAAGAACGCAATCTCAGCATGATTCCAGCCTGGAAAACACTTCCCAAACCTGACGATAAACAATTTATCGTCGGCCCTGAAGGTGCCAAACAACTACCCGATATAAAGCAGGATGAGTACTACTACACAACGATTAGAATTTGGGAGGAGGCGTACAAAATTCCTGTGATCGACAATCCAGCAATCGACAAACTTGCCAAGTTGCTGCTGGAGGGTCGGAAAAAGACTAAAACCACAGCAAAAACACCTTCAATAGAAGCCGCGAGGGAGGAAGTAAAAAAACTCCTTGCACCGACGGAGCGCTACGAATTTACAGGTCTTAAGAACATGAGCTTGAGTGCTTACGGCCATTTGCTCGAAATGACTCTTCATAACGATCTCCACGCTCGCTATGCCTTTCTTAATTCGGCAGCTCGGCCGAATGTTGCCGACCCACTCGACCGGACGACTTGGGACCAAGAGTGGGCCGAAGCCTTCAACGGCTCAAACTACGATTCGCTCAATGACACGTTCGCTTCGCATGTCAATCCCTGGTTTTACCGAATCCATGGCTGGGTTGATGATCGCATCGACGATTGGCTCAAAGCGAACGATCATCAAAGTATCGGCACGAAAGAAGAATGTGCGAAGGAGGCGGGCAACTGTTATGTCTGGCTCTCAAACGAAACGTACACATCGAATCGCGGCTCAGATGATCCGAAGATTTTGGGTGATGAACTTCCCTGGGAAGGACCGGTGGTCGCCGAGGAAAAAAATGCGTCTAACACAAAACAGATGAGTCTCCACGCGCACAAGGCACCGACTTTTACGCCAGACGTTATAGAAGCAACAAGAGGCTTTCGTGCACCCTTTGAGTCGATGAATCGTCGATTCGTTAACCCCGACCTCAAACGCTAACACTTAGACACGCAATAACAATAGCCGCGCAACCTTCAGGTTCCGCGGCTTTTCTAATGGCAACAGATCACTTACAGAAAGTCACACGATAATCCTGAGCATTACATCCACGAACTTTAGAATCATCCTTCGACCAGGAATAAGCTCCTGGGCAAGCGTTGGCGAAATGCTGAGCTGCTGGGTTCCATGGCGTATCGCGATCGCCAAACTTTGAACAGGCGATCGTCCAACCGTTCTGCCAGATTCTTTGGGAATCAGGACAACCTGGGAGAAGGTCGGCATTACAACTGGCTGGTTCGCAAGCCGCACCAACCGCACTGATGTCGATGGGAAGGTTGAATCCGTCGACGAGGCTGATGTTATAGAAGTCTAGCCACTGAAAGCTCGTGTTGAACGAGAACTCTGCAAGACTCATGTTACCAAAGCCAGGATGCGAATCGTGCTTATAACCGTAGTAGGCGAGCGCGAGGTGGGGAGCATCGTCGCCACCGATCCAGCGCTCAGTGCCTTCGTAGGGATTGAGGTAAGCGAAATCCCCGGCTCCCATTTGCCCAACGCGAATTGGAAACGGACAATGGTTGTAGAATTCGAGAGTGATCTGACCGTCACCCTGATTGCTGCGCTGCACCGCGTGAGTGGCAGCATTCTCTGAATTCTCGGGATCAAAACCTTCAGCATGGGCCAGCGAAGTCGTAAAAATCAGGGCAGCAAAAGCCATTGAAATACGCATCATATTGCGTTTCCTCTTATGATTGAAAAAGTAATTCCTAAGCCGATGATAAGGAAAAATCTTTTGCTGTCACATTCAAAAAGCGACTGTCCTCGCGCAGAGACAAGCATCCCCAAAAATTATTTTCGCGAAATTCTACAAGGGCTCCAGAGCTCCTGTTCTGGCTAAACAGCTGTTATGAGTCATGGGGCGGAAATGGGGCGACGTGAGTTAAGATGTTCACCTGTCATTTCGTTATTGTCGCTTGCGCGATGGGCTATGACTCTCGTTGACGGAACTTGTAGGAAAAGCGTTCCCCGTTGAGAAAAAATTAAAATAATTTTCCCGTAGCCTGAGACAGACGGTATTTTGCCAGGAAACGCCAAACATCTCTTTCCACTTTTCAAGTATTTTCTTTGGCAGCATGAGGTCTTTCGAGATGGAGAGGGACCAATTTTCTGATGCTGACGCCTCTTCAGAACAGAACTATCCTCTGGTCAGTATCATTGAAAGCTGATCTATTGGATGCACGCCTCGTGCGAACAGATTCTGAAATCCATTCGGAACCGCCTGCGAGGAACTGGAGATCGCCTTGCTTAGCAACGCCTTGTGTATGCGCCTGTCCCTCGGTCTCGCTTTCTCTCTCGCCCTTTCCCTTCTTCCATTCGATTCGGGCCGACTCGAAGCAGCTGAAACCGATTATTCAGCGGACCTATCCGCCAGAACTTATTCAGCAGGACTTTCTGTTGAACCTCGCCTGGGTCTAACGCAAGTCCTCTGGGGTGATACCGCGACGCCGTTCTTTGGCTATATTCGTCCAGCCGTCTCGGCCTCCGCTTCCCCCACCTATTTTGCGGGCAAGGTTTCCCTTTCCCTTTTCCCCGTCTCTTTTCTCGGCGTGACCTTTGCCAAGAACTGGAGCCATCGCTACCGGGAAACAGGAGGCTACGATTGCCATGCCAATACATGCCTGGGATCGATGGATAGCTCGGAAGTCGCATTTCGATTCATGACGGCCTACAAGAGTTATTTTCTCTCGTCCCAGCTGCAAAGAGTCTTTTATGAAGCCAACAGTGAAGGGGACCAGAATCTCATGGATCCCATCAATGCCCTCATCTACAAAGAAGGCGGATCGACCCTCGCCAACTGGGGATTCATTATCGGTAAAAAGGTGGCGAAGGGCGTTGAGTCAGGCGTGATCATTCAGCGAGGTGATTTGGATGGAAGGATCAGTGCGAGCGAAGCGGACTATGTCTTCGTCAGAACCAAGCTTGAGCCCTACGGCTTTCCAAGTCTAAGCGCCACCTTTGGCCTCGGGCGATTCAATACGGATATCAAACGTCCGGGCATCAGCGCCATTGCCTTGCTCACGTACACAGGCAAGGCCATGGTGGGTCCCGCACTCTGAGGTAAAGTCTAAACGTTGTTAGGACTCGCAATACCCATGAGACAACGAATACAGGGCTTTTCGAGAGAAGCCTGCTCCCTGAGGAAACTCGTCATCAACTTGAGCTCGGCCCTTGGATTTGCCTTATTCCAAACCGCATAAATCCCATACTTCGGTGTGGGATTTTCCAATTCCACAAACTTCGTGCCGGCAATCAAATGATTCTTGTCCATCCGCATCGCCAGGAGAAGCTAGATCCAGGTAAAAAACGCAGGGCTTTGATTAATATTGCGTAATGAATCAATCGGAAAAATACGCTATATTCGGCAAACCTGTGAACGTAAAGTGAATTAGATGCTCCCGGAGATCGAATGAAAACAATAGGACTGATATTAACTGCCTGTTTCTTAATAAATCCCTGCAAGGCTCTCGCTTCTGAAACATCTTCGGAACCCAACGTTTTAATCGATTTGCCATCGAACGAGCCAAGCGAGCAATTGCCTAACTTTCCCATTGAGGAATGGAAGAATCATGTTAACGGGCTAATGAAAGAGCCCTTCTTCCTGCAAGATGAAATTTACGAAGTAAACATCACTGCCGATGCCCTGCCCTCGTCGCGAGAGAAAACGGAAGCGCAGATGTTAATCCGTGATTCCAATGGACGGGTGTTGAGCAACAACAGAATATCCATAAAGCTTCGCGGCTATTCGTCTATGGATTTTCCTAAAAAACAATATGGAATTTCGCCGATCGACGAAAAGGGCGAAGATCTATCCCTACCCTTTCTAGGCATGCCTAAGGCCGAAGACTGGGTGCTTTCCGCTCCATACAATGATAAATCTCTAGTTCGGGATATTCTTACCTATAACCTTTCGAACCTTCTCGGTCGCTACGCTCCAAGAACGCGCATTGTCCGACTCAGTTTCACTCTTCCTGAAACGGGAACTGAATCCAAAGGCATTTATGTGTTCACTGAGAAAAATACCTTTGGCAAAGGGCGCATCGAGATTCCCAAAAAGAATGCGAGCGGCACATCTTTTCAAGCGACTTTCGACCATCCGCACGAAGGCGATAACATTCTTTGGAGACAGGATGAAACACACCTGGTTCTTGAATATCCTTCAATCGAAAAAATTAAGCCTGAAGAGCAAAAGGAATTTCTCGATAAGTTCATGGGCATCGATAATTTGATCAGAGCTCCTCAAGGCGCCGATTGGGACAACCTTTTCGAAGACAAACTCGATCTTGCGTCGACCGTGGATTTCTTTGTCATACAAGAACTGGGTCGCAACATCGATGGCTATCGATTGAGTTCGGGAATCTACAGTCCACCCAAAGGGAAAATTTTCTTTGGACCAGTCTGGGACTTCAATCTCGCCTACGGGAATGCTTTTCACGAAAATGGAGCTCAATACAATGGCTGGCGTGCACAGGAGAAGGGAATTTGGTTTGGCGTTCTTCTCACCCATCCCAAGTTTTGCGCGGCGGTTAAGAAACGCTGGACGGAGAGTCGCCTCGATGGAAGCCTGTCGAACGCCACGATCTTCAACATTGTCGATAAGCAAAGCGAACTTATGAAACCTCTGGTCAAGGAAAACTTCGAAATCTGGCCAAGTCTTGGCCTCTACCTATGGCCCAATCCCTACTGGCTCAATACCTGGCAAGGGGAAACAGACGCCTTAAAATCCTGGATCAGCTTGAGGACGGAGTGGTTGGATCAGGCAGTGACCGAGCTTACATGCACGAATACGAATACGAATACGAATACGAATACGAATTCAGATCCGATCGAAGAGTAAGAAAAGCCCCCTGAAGAGATTCTTCAGGGGGCTTTGCTTTTAGTGATTCAGGAGATAAAGATTTTTGTCGATGGCCTGCAGATCCGAACTGATGAGAAACCTTTGTCTAAACGTTGCTCGGACTCGCAATACCCATGAGACAACGAATACAGGGCTTTTCAAGAGAAGCCTGCTCCTTGAGAAAACTCGTCATCGACTTGAGTTCGGCCCTTGGATTTGCCTTATTCCAAACCGCATAAATCCCATACTTCGGTGTGGGATTTTCTAATTCCACAAACTTCGTGCCGGCAATCAAATGATTCTTGTCCGTCCGCATCGCCAGGAGAATGCCCTGCCCTGTGGACACGAGGAGAGGACAAATCTCCCCTTTTTTCCGATAGCGAATACTGTAATCCATTCCATGCTGCTCAAGAAAATTACAAATCGAATCATGGAACAATCCCGCCTCGGACCTTGGATGAAGGACAAAGCTCGAGCCCGACAGCTCCTTGAGTTTGATCCTCTTCTTCTTCGCCAGCGGATGCTCGAGGGGCAGGAGTACGCCGAGGGAATGACTCGATATCAACGCAGTCTCGTAAGCCTCGCCATCGAGCGGCAACTCGCAAAAAGCAATATCGCTCCGGCCGGCCTTTAGATCTCCCGCGATCTTGTCCAAAGCCCGTTCTTTCATGCTGACTTCGACCTTGGGGAAAAATTCGCGGAAACTTGAAACCACATTAGGAAAATTCGAATAGAAGGCCATTCTCGAAAAACCAATAGAGAGTTCACCCTTCTTCAGAGCACCAATCATCCGAACCGATTCCTCGGCCTCCTCAACCTTTGCCAGGATTTCGCGCGCATCTTTTAAGAGGGAAATACCAGCGGCCGTGATCTCCACCCGTCTGGTGCTGCGGCTGAAGAGCTGAACTCTCAGATCATCCTCGAGCTTGGCAATGAGACGGGTCAAAGGCGGCTGGGTCATCGACAGGCGCTCCGCGGCCTTCCGAAAGTTGAGTTCTTCCGCCACGACCAAGAATGCTTTTAACTCGTTGAAATTCATTGCGCGCCTCGCTCTTCAATCCCAATTAATACCTTTTAGGTATTAATATTGATACTGCCTTCGCAATTCTCTTCGTAAGGCTTTGGCGCTAAGGTTAATGCATTGGTGAAGAACTCGCTAGCATTAAGGAAATTCAAGATGAAACATATAAATACCGATGTTTTAATCGTTGGCGGCGGTCCTGCCGGTCTCGAAGCCGCCATGATCCTTGGCCGTGGAGGCCGAAGTGTGATTCTCTGTGACGACGATCGACCGCGCAACGCCCGAGTCGCGCAGATGCACTATTTCCCAACCCGTGATGGTATGAGTCCAAAGGATTTTCGCGAAGCCTTTCACCAGGATCTTTCTCATTACGAAAAGATTTCGATCAAAAATGTTCGTGTGGAAAAAGCGGCAAGGAATGAACTTGGTTTCATCTCCACGCTGAGTAACGGCGAGATCGTTCAATCGAAAAAAATTATTATTGCCACGGGTGTGAAAGATATCATGCCTGCTATCCCAGGTTACGAAGAGCATTTTGCGACGACCGTCTTTCATTGCCCCTTCTGTCACGGCTATGAACATCGGAATCAGGCGTTGGCCGTGGTAGCCAATGGCGATATGGGAATGCATATGATTGCGATCATGCTTGGGCTCAGCCCGGACCTCGTTGTCTTCACCAATGGCCCTTCGCAATTCTCTGGCGAGCAGCTATCCCTACTCAAATCCAAAAATATTCGCCTGGAAGAAAGTCCCATCCGCGAGATCCTCGGTGACGGCAAGGGGCATCTCAGGACGATCCTGCTCCAGGACGGAACGAGGGTAGATCGTGAAGCAATGCTGTTTCGTCCCGATCAAAAGCAAAAATCAGATCTTGCCTTAGAACTCGGCTGCACATTGAATGATATGGGTTTGATTGAAGCTGTCGATGGAGTGACAAAACAAAAGGGAGTGTTTGTTGCGGGCGATACCGTGGATATGAAACAGTCGGCACTCACCGCGACCTACTACGGTCTCCTTGCAGGTGTCATGGCTAATAACGAGTTAGCCATGGAAGCCTTGCACGGCCATTAGACCGTTTTTTTTAAGGAGAGAGTTTCGGCTTGTGACAGAGCCCGAAAGAAGAGTGACGAGGGCAGAAAACGCTTAAAAAAGCGGGCGGCTCTCGCTTCTTTATCGGGCAGAATCATAAAGCGGTTACGCTCGGCCTTATTGTAAACGAAATCCGCGATGGTATCGGCCGAACGAAGGGAATCTGTCAGAAGCCTTCCCGCAGCAAGCCTTGCCTCAGGATCAACGCAGCGAAGACTTTCAACCAAATTGGTTTTAAAGAACGAGGGGCAAACCACAGACACGCGGATGTTGCTCGAGGCGAGTTCCAATTTCATCGTTTCCGACAAGGCCACTACCGCTGATTTGCTGGCGTTATAAGCTCCCATTCGCGGCAGATGGACAAGTCCTGCAGCCGATGCGGTGCTGATGAACTGACCATGGCCCTGCTCTTTGAAAAGAGGCGTAAAGACCTTAAAGCCGCGCACCACTCCGAGGAGATTGATGTTTAGGATCCACTCCCAGTCTTCCATTGGAGTCTCGCCGATCGTTCCACCTACAGCAACTCCCGCATTATTCACAACCGTATCGACTCCGCCCCAATTTGCGCGAAGCCAATCGGCACAGAGCTGCAAATCGCTCAGGACTGTGACGTCTGCGCGCATGAAATGCGCGTCTGTGCCCAAGGCTTTGAGTTTCTGAAGAACGGCCTCGCCACGGGCCTCATTGATGTCACAAATAAAGACTGCCCAGGCTGCCTTTGCATAACGCTCCGCCAATGCCTGACCCAGCCCGGAAGCGCCACCACTGATAAAAATTCTCTTGTTAGAGTGTGCTCTCATTATTAACTACGGCTCAATTCGCTACGGAGCTGCATGTTTGTATCCGTCAAACGGTCGGCCAGAATTCGGCCAAGGTTCCTACACACGCAGTAGCCCATTGCTGGCTGGAGATCGAACATTTTCAGGATTTCATCACTGTTTCCCACAACAGCGGAAACGTCATTGATCGCGCGAGCGGTTGCCGAGCGTCGAGCGTCGCGAAGAAGCGCAAATTCGCCGACTGAGTCCCCTGGCTTGAGACGGGCGAGAGCTGAGTTGGCCGTTTTGCCGACCACTGGTATTTCAACTTCCACCACGCCGTTGACGATGATGAAGATGTCTTTGCTTTGTGAGTCATGCTTAATAAATTGTGTACCACTGGCAAAGGTCACAGGTTTAAACAGGGTCGCAAGACTATTGAGCAGTGTCGGTTCAAGGCCATCACATATCTTGGCGCGTTCCAACGCAGTCTTGATGGAAACATCGGGGGAAGTAGTCGTCACAAGAGCCTCCTTCGGGATCATTCAAAAATGCATTCCTGATGCTATCAAATCTTTCTCGATTCGTCTTGATGAAGGATGGCCATTGGGTAATTTCTGCTGTTTTCATTCGCCGAGCCACCAAACGGTGGCTCCTCAAGACAAGGCGATGAACAGCCGGTCTCGCTCCTCCTGATCGATCATCGATTGGTCGATTCCATGCTGATCGAGAGCTGACCTTAGTTTGACGGCCTCCGAGGCGAAGAAATACTTGAGGCTCTTGAGATGCAGCTGAATGTCCGCCGCCATGCGCCGCGCATCAGGCTTTTCAAGAAGTTCATTCATGAGCCTGCTCAGGCAGCGATTGGACTCTCCCCGGAGCAGGCTCCGCATATCCTCGAGCCAACCTTCCCTCATCTGCCGATAAGTAATAATCCGCGTGTAGGGAATGTCACCATACTGCTTTCTTTCGCTGGCGGTGTGATGACCGATAAATGTTAAGAGAAACGCAAAAGCCTCGTAAGCTTCGATTACCGAGTCCCTCGAGCGGAAAGCGCCAAACATTTCAAACCCCAGATCGGCAAGAATCTTTGGCGAAGTCGTGTAACAAATTGTGATGTAGTGCGCTTCGCTCTCATGCCTCTTTAATCCCAGGTAGGGGTAAAGGAAGGAAAAGGCTCCCGCAATATTAAGAACAGGCTTGAATTTGAGGATAAGTTCATTCTCAAGAAGGAGCGCCGCCTTCTCAGAATCACAGATTTGAAATTCGAGCGAGACGGCTGCCTTGACGATCTTTCGCATCTTACGTGTCTGTTTTCGTCTCGCTGCGAGACGGTATTGCGATAGCCGCTTCTTGAGACTCTTGGCCTTGCCCACGTAAATGACCGCACCGTTCTCATCTTTGAAGAGATAGACTCCACTCTGATCTGGAACAGTTGCGATAAAATCAGGTCCAAGTTTTCGATCGAAATCGGCATTCATGACATTGATCCGGATGAAAGGCAGCTCAGGGCAATGCTGCAAATATAGCGACTCGCGAAAGCAATGGACAGCGCTATATGCAGATCTTATGGTGAAGAAAGGTAGCATGCAACGGAGGAAGATATGGTCACACGATCCGAATCGACCCAGGCCTTCATCAATGCCAGGCAGTTTCTCCTCGACAATCGGGATGACTACGAGAGAGCTTACGCGGGCTTTCATTGGCCTGTTCTCGGCGACTTCAACTGGGCGACGGACTGGTTTGACCGATATGCGCGGGGCAACAACCGCACAGCACTCCATATACTGAGCGATCAATCTGAGCAAAAGATCTCTTTTGAAGAACTCTCCGATCGCAGCTCCCGTATAGCTCAGGGCCTCCTCTCGTCGGGCATCAAGCGGGGTGACCGTATTCTCATCATGCTCGGCAACAGCATGGCGCTCTGGGAGGCGGTCCTTGCGAGTCAGAAGATTGGAGCGGTTCTCATCCCAACAGCGACGCAGGCGACGCCCAGCGATCTCGATGACCGCCTCAGTCGCGGCAATGTCAAAGCCATTCTCACCGATATCCATCAGCTCTCAAAATTCGAACAGCTGCCGCTCTTTCGTAAGCTCATCAAGTTTGTCGACCATCCCAATCCACCAGCGCCGTGGACTCCTTTTGATCAGCTTCGCAATCATTCCCCGGCCAAGCTCGATGGGCTGACACATGCGGAGGATCCTTTCCTTCTCTACTTCACGTCAGGAACCACGGCCAAACCAAAGCTGGTTCTCCACACGCATCAGAGCTATCCCGTAGGTCATCTCTCGACGATGTACTGGATAGGAATTAGGGAACATTCGATTCACCAAAACATTAGTTCGCCGGGTTGGGCCAAGCATGCCTGGTCGAGTCTCTTTGCCCCCTGGAATGCGGGCGCAACAGTCCTGGTCCACGAGTACGCACGTTTTCAGGCAGAGACTGCACTCGCAATCGTACGCGATCAGCAGGTCAATTCTCTTTGTGCACCGCCCACTGTCTGGCGAATGCTGATCATCAGCGATCTCGGTGCGAAGCCTAAGGCGCTTCAAGAACTCGTGAGTGCTGGCGAACCTCTCAATCCTGAGATCATCGATCAGGTGCAGGAACGCTGGGGCATTACGATTCGCGATGGCTATGGTCAGACTGAAACCACGGCTCAAATCGGCAACAGTCCCGGTGCCGCTGTAATTCCGGGCAAGATGGGTCGCCCTCTTCCTGGCTATAAGATTGTTCTGCTCAACAGCGAAGGCCGTGAGAGTATCGATGGTGAAGTCGCTCTAAAACTTGGCGATGATCGGCCACTGCCGCTTATGCAAGGCTATATGGATGACGAGGAGAAGACCCAACTCGTGATGGCCGGCGGCTATTACCGCACAGGAGATGAGGCTTCGCTTTCTGAAGACGGATATTATCAGTTCGTCGGTCGAGGCGATGACGTTTTTAAAAGTTCCGACTATCGCATCAGTCCCTTCGAACTCGAGAGCGTCCTCCTGGAATGTGATCTCGTCGCTGAGTCCGCTGTCATTCCCAGTCCTGATCCTCTGCGATTGAATGTCCCGAAGGCGATAATCATTCTCAAACCCGGTCAGAGCGCGAACGCGGAGACTGCGCGGGCGATATTTGCTTTCCAGAGCGAGAGACTTCCCAGCTACAAGCAATTGCGACGCATCGAATTTTCCGATTTGCCGAAAACGATTTCTGGCAAAATACGCCGCGTCCAGCTGAGGAAAGATGAAGTCCAAAAAAGAATCGACCATAAGGACTCGCGTGCAGCGAATGAATTTTGGTTCGAGGATTTTAAAAAATAAATCGGTCGCTGCTTATGAACAGCGGAGCCAGTCTCTCTTTCAGCAAAACCTTCCGTCATGAGTTTCCGGATTTTATGAACCGGAAACTTCCTCTCTTCGAGCTTCGGCCTGGAAAAAATTCGATTTTCTTATTGGGACTCAACAAAGCCTTATGGCAAAATGCTAGAATTATAAGGTACAAATACAAACAGCCTAAGTTCTAGTCGATATTATCTTCAATTCTTTAAAAGAAAAGAGGTAAGCCGCCAGATTTTATGATGTTACTTGTTTTTGTTTCCATACTCTCAGTTCTCAGCCGACCCTTCGGCGCCGATGGTCTCCATCCGGAGATGCACTCTCTACTTCCCGACCTGTGCCAATCCGTTTGTTCATTTTGTTCGCAAGACTCAAATGACGTTCTCTCTTATTCTTCGAATATTGGCCGGCGGAATACTCTCTCTCTAAGTCTCGTGCTTTCTATCCTTGTTCTATCTGAGGCTTAGTGGTTCAGCGCTTCGAAGTTGCCTCCTGCAATTTCCCGTTTTTTTTACGAGCCGTTCGCATCCTACTGTTCTACTGACGCGTAAATGCCGCTGTTTGGCGACTCTTAAGACAAACATACAAGCTGAAGAGGTTAAGAATGAAAATTTCCGAAGCTCTTACTTACCTGCAGAAAGTTCAAGAACAAAATGGTGATCTACGACTTGCGATCACCTTACCTGGTTGGGCCCTCGGAAAAGGCCATCCGGAAGAACTTATGCACGCCTTCGATTACGACATGTTCGTGATCGATCAAACTCATCGTGACGCCTTTGGCAACGAAGAGAAAGAGCGCCTGTGCTCGGTGGGATTCGCTCATAAATCCCCCATTTCGAAATCTGCCTATGCTCCCCGCTTAAAGCTCGTTAAAGGCTAAAACACACGGCAGCCACTACTCAAAAGCCTGGCATCTGCTCGACGAAAGAGCAGATTCAGGCTTTGTGTTTGCGTCTCTGCTGCATTACGTCCTGGCATTTCCTACTCGCTGGTGGGATACTCCCCTATCGCCTGCGAATAGAGGAGATTGGCTATGAAATACTCCTGCGAAGTCATTATCGATCTGCATATTGATCGAGTTGTTGAGCTTTTCGACAATCCCGATAACCTCAAGCACTGGCAGCCGGGCCTCTTGAGTTTTGAGCGTATCAGCGGCAATCCTGGTCAGCCAGGCGCTAAGTCGCGTCTCAAATTTAAGATGGGCAACCGGGATATCGAGATGATCGAAACAGTGACGGTTCGTAATCTTCCGCATGAGTTTAGCGGGACTTATGATGCCAAAGGGGTTTTCAACATTGTTAAGAATTATTTCACGCCCATGTCGGCCACTCAAACCCGCTTTGTGTCCGAGCAGGAATTCAAATTCTCAGGCTTTATGAAAGCTGTCGGATTTATGCTGCCTGACGTCTTTCGCAAGACCTCACAGCAATACCTCACCCATTTCAAAGCATTTGCTGAGAAAGAAGCCAGGAAGGCTACCGGTTGAACCGGGCAGGGTTTTCTCGAGCAAAAAAAGGCTTCCGATTTGCATCGGAAGCCTTTTTTTTCTGTTCGGAAAATTTTTCTTTCAAGAAGCAGATTTCGTATCAGGCACCCAGTGATCGAGAAGCTTTTTGAGTGCGGCGACATTCACGGGCTTTCCAGTGGGGCCAGTGTGGTGGCCGCAGCGCCCTACATTCCGATGCCTCGGCTGGGCGAGCCGGCACGGCCCATCCAGCGTGCAGGCGTGCTGCGTTTGCCGATGGGCGACGGCTTGCTCGGGCGGGTGGTGGACGCGCAAGGCCTGCCTCTGGACCACGGCGGGCCGATACAGGATGTCGTCTCCGAACCTATGGGCCGGCGCCAGATCAACGCCATGGACCGCGATCCGGTGCGTGAGTCCCTTGACACCGGCGTGCGCGCCATCAATGCATTGCTGACCGTAGGCCGGGGTCAGCGTCTGGGCCTGTTTGCGGGTTCGGGCGTGGGCAAAAGCGTGCTGCTGGGCATGATGGCCCGCTACACGCGCGCAGATGTGATCGTGGTGGGG
>SEDW01000497.1 GCA_004193325.1 Pseudomonadota bacterium
CCATATCCTAACTGTCCTTGACTATTGATACCCCAGCACTTGATAGATCCGTCGTTGAGCAGCGCGCAACTGTGTTCGGCTCCAACACCAACTTCGACAGCGTATTTGCCTTCGCCGAAGTTGACCGCCGCCTCTCGCGGCGAGGTATGAAGTTCGTTGTTGCCGATTCCGAGTCGACCGTTGTCTCCTAACCCCCAGCATTTGAGGCTGTCATCGCCCAGGATGGAGCAGTTGTTGTAACCCTCAATTGCACTGCCTGCGATCTTTTTCACGGCTTGTCCTTGCACAGTAACAGCAGTGCTCGATGACGACCAGGGCGAGCGATTACCGGCGAGATCTTCGGCCTGTATGCAGGCAAAGTAATTTTGATCTGGCACGCTGATCATGATGTCCGCAGGACTATGACTGCTGAGAGTTTCTGTAGAGCAGGACACACTGCAGGCGGAATCGAAGCAGCCCTTGCTCCGGTGCTGTTTGAGATTGAGGTCAGTGCCTGGCGTGTATTGAGTGGTGATTCTCGTTCCAGGATTCAAAGAACCATTCGGGACTGTGATTCCCGTCGGTGCGCTTGGGCTCGTCGTGTCAATGGTCAGATCTTTCTGCCCGGCGAGAGACGTCAGCGTGCCGATCAGCGGCAGATTGAGAGACGCAGGATTACCAACGATGTCTTTGATAGAACCTAGGCCAATTTTTAGTGATGAAGAGTTGAGATAATCTAGGTCTGCAGCTGTGTCCCCGGGTGCCACGGTGTAGTTGAAAAGAACCGAGTCCGAACCACTGCCGGATACATAAGAGATGAGCTGTCCTGTCGCAAGTTCAAGCTTTATATCAGATGTTCTCTGCAGGAGAACTATTTTAGAGAATTGAACAGTGATCGGCAGAACATCGCCGGCTTTATAGTAGCCGTTGGCTGCGCTGCTCGTCACCTTGAGAACTTGAGGCAGGCCAGTGTCGACGATGATGGGATCGATTGATGGTATCCAATTGGATGTGAGACCTAGCTTGTCTTCACTCTTCACGCAGGCATAGTAAGTTCCTCCGGCACTGGATACGCCTGCAGGTGAGGAGACAAAGAGAGATTCGGTCTGGCAGCCTGTTGCACAATCATCGACCGTACAAAGTTTGAGATGATGCGTTTTAAAGTTGTTATCGCTCCCATTACCCCAGCTCACCGTTATCAAACTTCCGCCGCTGAAAGCGTAGGCAAAACCAACGCTGAAGGGTGGCAGAGGTGCGCTTGTATCGACTTTAAGACGTTGATCCCCACCAGATAACGAGCCGGAGGATCCGGTAGTTGGGAGGCGAATATCAGCGTCGCTCCCGTCATCGATTTTAATGCTGCCCTGATTGAGCTGTAAAGCGTCAGTCGAGCTGTAGTCGAGCTTGATCGCTTCCTCTCCGGACTCGACGAGATGGCTGAAAAGGAGAGTCTGGCTTCCACTGCCGCTCTCGTAGTTGGCAAAGGCGGTGCCTTGATCAAATTGAAGCCTAATCCTCGGCGCGCCCTCGACCAAGAGTATCTCGGGTGATGTGAGTTTAAGACGGATGAGGTCTCCCGCTTTATAAATTTCAGGCGGATCGACAGCTTCGACCGTATTCAATGTTGCGTTGCTCGTGTCAAAATTCTTGTCGAAGACAGTAAGCTCGATGCTCTGACAGAGGTTGTCCTTGCCGAGTGTGCAGCAAAGATTTATTTCGGAGGACCAGTTGCGGGTGCCTGGTTTATTTATAGGGCTGCAGATGAGGTTAGGCGGATTATTTTCGTTCAACGCACAGTTGATATCGGTGTCAGAGACGGATTCAATGTGAAACTTAGCCTGTCCCTCGGTCGCCTTGGATTTCTGGCAGATCAAGGGTTCACTGGTAAAAGAATCACCCTCTTTGAGGGCCGTGGTTTTTACGGTAGCGAAGTCGTACTTTGTGAGTTTGGTCGCGGAACTCACGTCGCCGAGTACTACCAGATTCGATTTGCACGATGCCAAACCGAAAATGAGCACTGAGACCAGGCGCAGATTCGCCAACATCCGTATAAGATGTTTGGATTCGGATAGTGAGTGAATGAGCATCTGTGTTATCAAAAGCTAAGTCTCTGCTTATTAGTCGATTTTTCATGCTGTTACATTCAGTAGTGTCCTATCGGGTGTGCCTAAGAAAAAATTAATCGTGGGACGATCTCCTCTGAACATATGTGGACTTTTAACATAAGTCTTTGATTTTTTGACACATATTGTAGGAGCTTGCCCGATGTGCTGTTAGCCTTTGTTGATCTTCAACAGCATGGCCTGGTGCGTGCTTTCGATTTTAGGTTTTCCATTGAGCGTTGGGGGATAATCTATTTCCCTCATTAATGAATAAAAGATCAGGATTCCGTTGGCAGGCGCAACGGCATAATCATGATTTTACGATTCAAATTCCTAATGACTGGCGAATCAATTCTGATTTCACCCCCGAATTCCTCATGCTTTTCAGCTGTCTGCAAATCTCTTTTTAAAGACTTCAACTTCCTATCAAATCCGACGATAGCAAATCTATGAGTCAATGCTAATTAGCTTAAAAAAAAGACTAAGCTAAAAAGCTTATAAAGAGATTCGAGGATATGGGTATGAACTCAGGACCACGGTTAGGAACGGAGTCTGGCGATTCCGTCCAAAAGATCGATCAGCAGACCAATGACGGACGATTTAAAAGTCTGATTCTGAGCGCGCTGGCTATTCTTGGTTTTTACTGCCCACTCTACGCCTATTACGGCGCTCATCTCATCGCGTTTAATCTTTTACTCGGGGCGATGATTTTAACTCCTCTTATTTTTCAACTGAACAAACGAGGCTATCGAAATATCTCCCGGATTCTATTCGTGCTGACCTGCAATGCTTACGTTTTTCAGTTCGCCCTTGGACTCGGGCACGAAGCGGATGCGGAGAACTATTGCATTCCGTTGATGATGCTCGGTCTTCTTCTCTTCGATTTCAACCAACGTCCTTTAATCGTCACGACCTGTATTGCGGCATTTACCAATTGGATTTTGATTACCTGGAATGATGTCCTGGTTCTCCCTGCTAATTTCATTCCCAGTGGTATTCCGGTCAACTCTATGGCCAAGCTCAACTTCATAGGCGCCTTTGTCATAACAGGCATCTTCTTCATGATCTTTGTGAGGACGACGAATAGACATCG
>SEDW01000498.1 GCA_004193325.1 Pseudomonadota bacterium
GATTCCGCGCCGCAAAGAATCCAAAGCCTTTTAAAATAGTCAGAGGTCTTTATGGCTCAGACAACAGACAGCTCCGATCTTGTATCGCAATTCGATCGCTTCGAAGAGAATCTCGACGACTGGCGCGATCAACTTGTTCAGCTCAGCACCCATCTCTCAGCGAGCGATCTGGCAAAACTCGCCAGGCGTTGGGACAGTATGCGTCAAAATCTTGACGCGACTTTCCTTCATTATGGCAGGCCGCCTTCAACTTTTTCCTCGATCATGGAAGGTCTGCCGCCCCTGATGGACCTGACTCAGGATGAAATGGACCTGGCTCTTGAGGCTCTTCTCATTGCTAAGAAAGCTCTGAACAGTTTTGCCTCAGAATCCCAGCAGAGACTCCCGCTCCTCGAGCAGGCCCTTAATACGGTCGAGAAACCGGATCGTCTTCGCCGCTGCATCGACAAGATGAGAGCGATAGATGAAGCCTTCCAGCCCCGAATCCAGGCTCTGAAATCCTATGTGGATCAGTTTGAGTTCGCTGCCGACGAAAACGAAACTCTTTTGCAAACGACCCTCTCCATCATCGAGCAGACGAAACGAGTCGATGCAATGCGGAACGCCAATGAATATTTCGAAGGGCAAAAGCGCGAGATGCAGCGCTGGCTCGAACAATCCAAAGACCGCCTCGAACGCCTGCCGTCAGCGCCGCCCCCTAGCCCAGGCGCTCTGAGTAAGCTGGGTCACGACGTGCGTCCCGAGCCGAGTGATACCGACAAAGCTCTCGAATCCCTCTTCGTCAGTCGCGACAAACTCCGCGACGCAAGAGTCTATCTGGAAAGTCTCCTAACGGCGAAAGAGATGCAGCGATGAGCACAAGAATGACTTTGGAAGATCAATGGACCCTTTGGGAAAATGAACTCAAAGAATTCGAACCCAGTTCGAACGAGCGAAGAAAAGCGCTGCACAAAATCGCTGAAATCTGGAGCCAGCTCGTGGAAACGAGCCAAAGACTGCAGGCTGATCCTCTCGCCAAGGATCCCGGTCAGCGATACTTCGGTCTCGATCCTCTCAAAATATCGGCCCTGAATATGGCTCTGGCTATTGAGACAGACGAAGCCACTTTCCTGAGCCTCTATCTCCAGATGACGCATAGTCTGATCTTGAGCAACATCATGCGTCTTCGCGTTTTGCCAAGCGGATCCAAGAAACTCCAGACTCAGTTTCACACGCTCGAATTGGTTAACTTTCCAAAAGCAAAAATGCATTTCGAAGAGCAGGAACGCGATCTCTGGAAAGAACGGGTCAAGATTCAAAACGAGATCGCCGATCTGCGCGAAGAATACGAAATGTTTGTCTTCACTGAGAGTTCCTATGAGGCGGCGCGATCATTCGGAACCGCAAAACCCGACATCCAGAACCACCGCAGTTCCTGGCTCGCCTTTTCCAAATTCCTGACCGGCGTAGCCGTTCAAATTCAAGCGGAACATCGCGCGATGCTTATCAAAAAAAGCAATCGCATCTCGTCTCAACGCGAAGCGATCTTTGAAAACTGCGCCGAACTTCTGGCTCGAAAAGGCGAAGGAAAAGACGCCAAAAAAGTGCAACGGCAGCTTCGGCACAATCTGACCGAGATAAAACGACTGGAAAATGAGATTGAAGCGACATTAAGTGAGCTTTCTATCCCGGGATTGGGTGATAATGTCTCATTGCTAGTGAAAAAAAAGCCAGAGCAGGCTACAACTTTCCAGCTGATAAAAAATAGACAAAGCACCGGAGATAAGACATGAGCGCGCACCCAAGCCACCCGCTTACCCGTCTGAGCGATGATGAGAAAATGTTTCAGTCGGAAGTCGAAAAACTTGCCAACCAAGTCGTTAGACCGCGAGTCCTCGAAATGGACGAATCGGAAACGATGGACCCTGAAGTCATTAAACAACTCTTTGCCTTCGGTTTGATGGGCATCGAATTGCCAGAAGAATTTGGCGGTTCGGGTGGCAGCTTTATGATGGCAGTTCTTGCAATCGAAGCTATCAGTAAGGTCGATCCATCCGTGGGCGTCCTCTGCGATGTTCAAAACACTCTCGTCAACAACATCTTCCTCCGCTGGGCTACTCCAGCGCAGAAGAAAAAATATCTGCCGCTCCTCGCCGCTTCGCAAGTCGGCAGCTACTGCTTGACCGAAGCCAACTCGGGTTCGGACGCATTCGCTATGAAATGTCGTGCTTTCGATGAAGGCAGTCATTACCGTCTCGAAGGCAAAAAGATCTTCATTACCAATGCAAAAGAAGCCGATATCTTTGTCGTCTTTGCAAACGTGAATCCAGAGTTGGGTTACAAAGGCATCACAGGCTTTATCGTTGAGCGCGGCACTCCAGGCTTCGCAGTCGGTAAAAAAGAAGTGAAGCTCGGTATCCGCGCCTCGTCCACCTGCGAAGTCCTCATGGACAACTGCAGAATTCCCAAAGAAAACCTCATCGGTGAATATGGCAAAGGCTATAAGATCGCGATTGAGACTCTCAACGAAGGCCGTATCGGTATCGCGGCTCAGATGCTTGGCCTGGCTCAGGGTGCCTTCGATGGCGCTTTGAAATATGCGAGGGAACGCGAGCAATTCGGCAAGCAGCTCGATTCCTTCCAAGGCATCCAGTTCCAGCTCGCGGACATGGCGACCGAAATCGAAGCAGCACGCTTGATGGTTTATAATGCAGCCCGTCTGAAAGATGCTGGCCTCGATTTTATTAAAGAAGCCGCGATGGCGAAGTTGTTCGTTGCAAACGTCGCTGAACGCGTGGCTTCACAAGCCCTCGAAGTTTACGGCGGCTACGGCTTCATCAAAGAATTCCCGGCAGAAAAATTCTACCGCGATGCAAAGATCGGCAAGCTCTACGAAGGAACTTCGAACATGCAGCTCCAGACGATCTTCAAGCTTCTTCAAACGAAGTAATCAGCAGATCAATCCAAAGGCCCTTACTCAGGTGGGGGCCTTTTTTATTGCCGGATGGGATGCGAGATGGTCAGAGAGATGGTGTTGATTGGTCTTCTGCTAGGTCCGACCTTGGCACTCGCAGCTCCTCAGTTTCGCGAAGATTTGGCAAAGGCTTCGTCCTATTTTTGTGATGAGTCCACCGCTTCTCTTCAGGATCTTGGGATCTATGATGTGCAGCTTGAGCTGGCTTTTACAGAA
>SEDW01000499.1 GCA_004193325.1 Pseudomonadota bacterium
CTTGTCTCACGACTTTCGATGCCGTGATCGAGACTGTTGCGGAACAGATGCAAAAATACATTCTCGAGCACACGGGTGGCAGTCGGGGCAAAACGAATGCCCGAATCATAAAAGCGAACCACCGGCGCCTCCTTGCCGAGTTCGCTGGCCAGGCTGCTCAGCGCATCGATAGTAGGCGACAGAATTGATTCCAGACTGTGAGCCCCGAGATCCGACCCGAGCGCAGCATTCTCTTTTTTCCGTTCCGAATCAAGTTTTGGATGACCGAGTTTCTGATAGCCGGTCTCACGATAGGCCTCGATCGACTCCTCGATGCTCTTCAGATCGTTTAGGAAATGTTCGCGGGAAACGGCCGGTAAAACGAAGCCATGCTCAGCCTTGTGAGCAAGTTCGGCGAGGCGCTTGAAGCCGAGACTTCGCGCTTCCCCTTTAAAAGTGTGAACGTTCCGGGCCATGATCTGGACATGCTCGGCTTCGATATCCTGAATTTCTTCGAGCAAACCGCGGTTCGCCGAGATAAAGAGCGACAGGTTATTCATCGCCTTTTGGAAATAGGCCACCGGATGATGAATGATCTCGCTGAGGCGCTGCATTTCCAGCTGCTGGCTTTCTGCTATAAAGCGAAGAGCCTTGACTTCGGACACGTCGCGAAGTGTGACCAGAACCTTCTTTACATCCTCACCTTCGACAATGGCCTGCCAGCTGACTTCCAGGATTTTACTGCTTCCGTTCTTCGACAGGAAAGTGATTTCTCGCGGCAATTGATTCTCGTTCAAGTCCCAACCCAGTTGGCCCCCATCAAAAGCAAAGGTCAAGGCGCTGAGTATCCGGCCCTGTTCGTCTTCGCTGAGATCGGACTGTTCGAGCAGAACGATACGAAGCGATTTGCCGACCAGTTCTTCGCGCTCGATGATGTCAGCCAGGTGCCGCGAGGAATCGTTTTCAAGGCGCAGATCGCTGTCGAGCATAAAGATACCCTGGTCGATCTCCTTGAGAATGAGCTGCATCTGTGATGATTTTTGGGCGATCTCAGAGGTGCGCTTTTTCACGAGAGCTTCGAGAATCACTTTTTCATCTTCGAGCTGTTTCATAATCTGCTGGCGCACATTGCTCTTCAGTTCGCCCATACCGAAAGAGATGATGATCATCTGGGTCGCAAGACCCAGGTTTGGCCCGTATTCAGCCCAGGCACCGAGGTCAATGATCTGATAGCGGCGAAAGATCCAGGCGTTGAGGAAGAAAGCCGTAATGGAGCAACTGAAGAGGTAGTAGCGGGCCGGCAAGTGTCCGCGCAGGGACTTGGCGCCAGCGACAATGATCATCACTGTGAGATAGATGAAAATATTAAAATCAGAAAGATAACCGAGTAACGCATAGTTGTGACTGAATATGACCGCGAGGCTGAAACAAAACGATGCCACCCCGCAGGTGATGAGCATGCGGTCGAGAAAGCTCTTATCAATTCTCGTATCGAGAAACCAACGGGTAAACTGGGCATTGCAAAGAAGAGTGATATTGGCGAAGAGGCAGAGAGCACCCGGATGAGGGTCTCGGCCAAACATCGGGAAATAAAAGCCGTGGAGGAGGTAGGTCGCTCCCGTGAAGGCAATGATAAAGGCAAGGTAAAGGAAGTAGGTGCGAAAGCGCAGAGTGAGAAAAAGCATCATGTTGTAAATGATAAGCCCGGCATCAAGGCCTAAAAAGAGATTGGGGATCAGCGACTGGGCGACGTCTTCTTCCAGAAAGGTCTCGCGCGTGGCGATCGTAAATTCTCCCTGAAGCTGATGCGTGAACCGCACCTTGAGAAAGAACACGGCTTCCTTATGGGCTGGAATTTTCACGTTGAGAGTTGGGTACATCCGGCGCTCGCGCCTTGCGCTGATGTCGCTCGTTATCCCATCCACCACAAGATAAGCTTTGAGATTATAAACATGTTGAGTCTTGAGGGTGATCACCCGCTCGATGTCTCGCTCGCCCTTGTTGCTGAGAGCGAGGCGGAACCAGAAATTTTCGTTGCGGTAACCAAGCTTGGGAAAATCTTTGTGATCGAGAAAGGAACTGTTCACGATCTGGCTGATATCGGCGTCACTCTCGAGCCAGGCGGCCTGCTCAGCGATAGTCAGGGTGTCTCCGGCATGGCTCAATTCAATCGATGGGGCGACCGCATAAGCGGAGCCTGCCATCCATAGATAGAGAATGAGGAGAAAGCGAAACATCCCAGACCTCGATAGTATGATACGGATGTATTAATCGTCGCTTTTAATAACTTGCTGAGAATTTGATTTTGGTAAGACTGCATAATTCTTTTTTAAGAGAAGAGATATCGAGCAGATAAAGACATTAAAAAATTCTTATTCAATGATATAAAATTCATAGAAAAATGCGATGCTAAGACGGCGATTTTCCTATTCCATTCGGCGCCTGAGTCACTCAGTAAAATTTCTTATTCGGATTGCTTAGGCAGATTACACAGACTCGGTGGGAAATCGAACGACGAAACGTGTGTGCGGCGACGAACTGTCGAGAAAAGACTTCTGACCAAGATCAAAAGTTCAGTAGAAGGCCTGACATTCAGCCAGGCCATCTCGTCAAATAACCACTACTGTTTATTGAGATCAAGCACAAAACGATAATGGACGTCACCCTTCTCTAGACGCTCGAACGCTTCATTGATCTGGGAAGTTGAGACCAATTCAATATCAGCAACAATACTGTGTTCACTGCAAAAATCGAGCATCTCCCTGGTTTCACGCGTACCGCCGACGCCGGAGCTGGACAGGTTTTTACGCCCCATCGTGAGAAGCACCGGAGTGAAATCAAACTGCTCGGGTATACCGAGGGAGCAAAGTGTGGCATCCATCTTAAGGGCAAGAATGTAAGGGTCCAGAAGGTGTTTCTGGGGAGCAGTGTCGAGGATGAAATCAAAGCGAAACGCCTGGGCTTCCATAGCCTTTGCGTCTTTCGACACGATGACCTCATGGGCACCCAGTGCCAAAGCCTTATCCCTCTTTGATTCTGAGGTGGTAAAGGCAACGACATGCGCGCCCATTGCTCTCGCAAATTTAATCGCGAGATGGCCAAGTCCTCCGATACCGATGACTCCCACGGTTTTACCTGGCCCCGTCTTCCAATGTCTCAGAGGGGAATAAGTGGTGATTCCCGCGCAAAG
>SEDW01000500.1 GCA_004193325.1 Pseudomonadota bacterium
GGTAAACTCGATGACTCGAATCTCACTCTTGAGAACTATAATCGTTTTCAAGTGCGTGAGCTTGCCTACAAACGTCCTTGGGAAACGAACAAGTTCTACTTTACCCTTGGTCGCTTCTCACTTCCTGAAGCCAACATCTTTGATAACGATGGCGCCGAAATCGGTTATCGGACTTCGAAAAATCTTCGCCTCGGTCTGCTCGTGGGTATGGCCCCCAAGGAGGTTGTCACTCCTTATTACGTCGATCCTGAAACTCCTGACGTGGATAACACCCAAGCGGCCGTCTATCTCTCTTATGAAAAGAAAAGCGGCATCGAACGCCAGCTCTATACGAACAATGCGGTCGCCATGGGCCCGACCTATAATATCACCGATAAAAAGAGCCACACCTACGTCTATCACATGGGAATCTGGAACTTAAATCCTTCCAATCGCATCAGCACCTTTCTGCAGCAGGACTTTGCTCCGACCTCCAGCCTTCGCCGTGCGAGTATTAGTCATTCCTACTTCGATAGCAAGTTTCGGAGCAACGCGAGTCTCTCTCAGACCAATACCGAGGACTATCTCCTAAAGCAGGAGCTCCTTGATCCCTTGCCGCCGAGCGCGGAGCAATCCCTTCGAGTCGATCTTCGTTACCGCATGACGAGCTGGATGTCGCTCGATGGGCTCGCCGGTTATTCCAAGCGCGTGGCAGATGGTTCGAGTCAGACGGAATTTGCGCTTGGAGCCATTTTTCCAAAGCTCCTACTGCCGACCGGATCCTTTCGTGCGCAATACGGTGTGCGGGATAACTACTATAGTAAAGACAATTACATTCGAGCCGGATACGATTACTGGAATCAATATTTCAGTATGTCTCTCATTCACACCGTATCGAACGAAACCTTTGACGACGACACGAAGAACAGTCGTCAATCGACTTATGTCGATGCCGGATTTTTTCTCAGTGATCGCATTCGTGGATCGGTCGGCTACCAGCGCGAGCAGGATGATCGGGTCTCGGCCTCTGCACTCTTTGTTATGGTCGGTTATCGTTTCGGATCGCGAAGTCTGCCGCCTATTCGTACCAAACCCGCACTCTTCGAGGAGATTTGAATGCGCAAAATATTTGCCATCCTAGCCTTTCTCCTCATCGCCTTAGGCCTCGCGCCGCTCAACCCCCAGGCCTTGGCCCAGGGTGGAGATAAAACCAAATTCGAAGGTCTGCTCAACAAGCTCCTTGCTCCCGGTCCACTGGCCACAGGTCACGAAGATTTGGAGCACAAGGACTGTTTAAAGTGCCATGAGGCGGGTGGGGGAGTTCCCAATAAGAACTGCCTTTCCTGTCATGAGCCGATCGATAAACATGTGAAAGAAAAGGCTCACTTTCACGGCCTCATGATGCAGACGAAATTTTGTTTCGAATGCCATAAAGAGCACAAGGGCCGAAACAATAATCTCACCGGCTTTGATCAGACGAAGTTCGATCATGAAAAGACGGGTTTTATTCTCGACGGCGGTCACGCGAAAACTGAGTGTAAGAAATGTCACACCGAAGAACGCAGTGAGAAGCTCACTCGTAAAGACGACACGCGATTCTTTGGCAAAGTGAATTCCTGTATCAGCTGCCATAAAAAAGACGACATTCACTTTTTTGAAACGAATAAGTTCAAAGGGAAAGAGTGTAGCACCTGTCACGTGACCGAGAGCTGGAAGCAAGTCGAAAAATTTAATCACAAGGCTGAAACAGGCTTCGCTCTCGTTGGTGATCACGCTCAGCTCAAATGTGTGAAGTGTCACGTTTCCGAAGGCAAAAACAACATCAAATATGATTGGCCAAAGCTTGAGACACAGAAGTGTCTGTCTTGCCATAAAGATCAGCACGCGACCAATCTTTCGCCCAAGTTCCGCGGGGGCGACTGTCTCCAGTGCCACAATCAAAATCAGGCTGAATGGAAAATCCCGAATTTTAAACACGACGTCACAGGCTTTGTCCTCCAGGGCAAACATGCTCAGATTCAATGCTTGGACTGTCACAAAGATGGCAACCAAGGCAAAGCGCTTGCAAATTTCAAATTCACCGGCGTTCAGAAAACATGTGCGAGCTGTCACAGCGACTTTCATGGTTTTGGTAAAGAAGTTGCGGATAAACTTCCAACTCCACTCCAAAACTGTGCGACCTGTCACACCGAGATTGCCTGGAAATCAAATCTCAAGTTTGATCACAATACGCAGGCGCGTTTTCCGATCACCGGCAAACACGTAAAGAACCAATGTTTCGATTGTCACAAAGCGATCGGCGGCAAACGTGTTGAGAAAATGCCGAACACGCTTAGAACCTATTTCTTCAAGACGATTCCGGCCAAGACCTGCGAGACCTGTCACAAGTCTCCGCATCCCAAAGAATTTCATAACCGCTTTAAGGGAATCCCCTGCGCGCAGTGTCATAGCACCGAAGGTTGGGATGTTCAGAATATGCAGGGGCAGATTGCCTCGAACCCCAGCTTTCACTCGAAGACTCGATTCCCACTCACGGGATCACATCAGAAATTGTCCTGCAAGACCTGCCACCAGGTGAACGGTCAAGAACAGTATAAGTTTCCGAGTCCGACTAAAAACTTCTGCGTGGATTGTCACAACGGTCCGCACAAAAATCAGTTTTTGCCAGCGACTCAGGAAAAATCCTGTGCCAGCTGCCACTCAACCACCAAGTTTGATCCAAGATTGCCTTTCGATCACGATACGACAGGTTTCAAACTGATTGGCAAACATAAATCTGTGCAGAACTGCTGGTCCTGTCACGTACCAACGAAACAGAACATCCCTGGTATCAAAGTGGCGAAGCCGGCCCACTTGTTTAAGTTCAGCCGGGCGGCCGATGCCAACCTCTGTGCTAACTGTCATGTGACCGTTCATAAGAAGCAGTTTAAAGAAGAATATGTGAAACGCTCCTGCGCCAGCTGCCATACTCCAAATGGATTTGATAAAATTAATGAATTCGATCATGCCCAGACCGATTTTAAGCTGACTGGCGCTCACGAAAAATTTGCTCAAAAATGTGTGGAATGCCATAAGCCGACCAAAGACATCGTGCTGCCGACCAAGCCGCCGAAATACGGAAAGCAGTTTATCTTTCCGGGTCAGCAAAAAGGCTACTGCGAAAACTGTCACGTGAACGAACATAAGAC
>SEDW01000501.1 GCA_004193325.1 Pseudomonadota bacterium
AATTTGGATTCGCCCGTAGTCATGGTAGGGACGTGACATTTCGCGCAGCCAATGCCGCGGAAAAGCATTTCACCTGCCAAAACTTTAGGATTAGTCGGGTCTGTACGCGGCGGCACACCAAGCAATGAAATGTAGGTTTCAATTTCTTCCATCGTCTTCAAAGGAAATTGAGCCTTGCCGTCCTTACAGCCGTTCGTACAGTCGGTCTTTGTATAAATGTCATTGCGCACGCCCAAATCGTTTCGAAGAGCAGCCGCGATTTGATCGATGAGTTTGGGCTGATCAGCCTTCCATCCAAAGCGGGAGATTTTGCCATTGACGAGCGAAACTTCACCCCTTTGACGACCGACCAGAGAGCGGATTGTCGACTCAGGAATGTTGTTCAAAAGGCCTACGCCCGTCAGAGCCATAGGGCGACGGTAGGATGTACCGAGATTGTCTTTGCTGAGTTTCGTATCGATGTCGAAGATATTCTTTTTAAGAGTGACTTCAGTGCCATCATTGAGTTTAACCACTTTGGTTTCGGTCTTGATGACTTTGATAGTTCCTTCGCCATTGTCTCCGTCGGGCTGCAATTGGTTGCCGAAGACCTTACTCTCCGTGCCAGTTGATTTATCTGTCGTCTTCACTAGAGTGTGAACGACTGGTTGCCCTTGAGCCGGGAGTAAGAACTGACCGTTGTTGTAGTGACAGCTGTTACAGCTTCGCACGTTAAACGCTGTGGCGGCAAAACCTTTACGGATGGCAATATCTTCGGGAAAAAAGACCGAAGGTTTGTCATCGGCTTCGTCGCCCTTATGAATACCATCGACCATATCCGTGTGGAACCAGGTACGACCGTTCAAAAACGTTTGGGAAGAATCTGCCAGCAGGTTAATCGATTGCTGCTGCAGTGCACGCCAAGGCTCAACCTTGATCGTGGCCGTTGTCATCCAGCCACCGCTGTGACGCTGGGGAACGGGAATAGCCTTCGCATCGTTGATGTCATCGATGAAAAGTCCAGGATTCCCGATTTTAATGCGGAAGAATTCGGAATAGTAGGCCGACAGGTTATGGTTGTTCGCCTGCTTCTGACGAATCCAATCGGGATTTGATTCATCGAGGAAGAAGCGAAACTCAAACATCAGCATCTTGTCTTTTTTCAACTCATCAGCATGAACGTTAAACTCGCCTTCGGCGATATTTGCCTCAAAGTTCTTGAATTCACCCTTGTGATCCATTCGCGCATTGATTGCAAACTTACTGCGGGTCGTTTCATCAGCTGCTAAAGGATCACCCTTATAGATTGCGGAGAAATCGGGGCCGCGAGTCGGAATGTAGTTCTGTGGCCATTCGGTGCGCAAAGTGAAGCGAATCAGCTTCTGACCCTTGTTCGTATAGTCTTCCACCTTGAAATAGGATTCACGGCCTTGCCAATAAAAGGGATTGAACTTGGCAAAGTCCATATCGTTTTCATGACGACGACGCGGGCGAATCACGCCTTCCGTGATGATAACGCCATCGACCGTCTTCGAGTTAACTCTTGGACCAAGGTCATCGTAGGAGGTGATAGGTTTCTCGACGAAGGTGCTGGATACTACCTCGGGCTCTGGAAGATTGGGATCAACCACGGGATCCGTCGAGTCTGTAGGGTCGGCAGGATCATTTGGGTCCGATGGATCGCTCGGGTCAGTGGGATCCTCAGGGTTACCGTCTTTGGTACCCGGGGTTTTGCCAAAGTTTATTTTCGTTGCCTTATAGTCAAGGCAACTGGACATGATGAGCGACATTAGCAAGATGATATTGATCTGTTTCATCGGAAACCTTTCGATCAGTTCCACGGAGCAAATAAGCCAAGTGGTAACGAGCCAGGCCTTCAGATCGGTAAGAATCCTAAAAAACTTGAAGGGAGTTTTGTGACTAAATTAATTCTTGATGATACCGGCGGCTTAGCCGGGCTGGACTTTTGGTATTTCTTACATAAAACCATAGGATGATGGATCATTTTGAAAATGCGAATCGCTGCTTAATCAAAAAGAGCGGAACCGTTTGATTCCGCTCTTATCTTTAATGAATTTGACCGAAACCTTATTCTGGCGAAAACGCAGTCGTTGGGACAATCACAAAGCTGTCGGAGCCCGGAACTTTCCAGAAAAGTTCGACACCCAAATGAAGGCGGGGTCCCTGGTACCAGTCGAGCACAAGCTTGTGGGCTCCCTTCGTAAGAGTCACAGTCCCCTCAACAGTCTTCGACGCATGCTGACCATCGTTATCAATGATTTTATTCGAATCGATATAAACGTTCGAACCGTCATCCGATGTGATTTTGAACACGTACTGACCCGCAACAGGCGCCGTGATTTTAGCCCTTGTATTCAAGGCGAACCATTCCACAAGTGAGTTTGAACCAGGAAAACCTGCCTCCCAACTCTGATTCGGAATATTATAGTTCGGCAAGCAGACCGTATCGCTCTTTGCACCGAAAGTGGCGAAGTCAGGTAAGCGACTTGTGCCTTCGGGAAGTTTATATACATCAGCGACGATTGGAAGCGAGGTGGAACCAACTTTACAACCGACAAAGAGTCCCGGTTCATCTGGACTTTCTTCTGCCGCCCCCGCTATTACTTTGGGAGATTCTGCAACAGGAGTCGTCACAACCGGAGTGCTATCCTCAGGCATTTCGGGAGATGCATCATCAGTCTTGGCTGCCGCCTTAGTCGTGGGCGCGCTCCCTTTGAATTCAGACTGGGAACAGGCCGCTAATAGACCCAGAACCAGACTGCTTGCCAATACGATTTTCATCAATGAACTCCCTCTTAGAACGTAGCTCCCACTATTTTCGGTCATAAATTGGGAAAGATTGAGTTAATTCTATAATAACTCGATAAAGCTCAGGATTTCTAACCGCTTAAAAACGCTTATCCAAGACCACTCAAGGGACCCGAATTGAGGTCAGCCGCACCAAAGCTTTGCTCATTGATGCCCATCGCCTGGATCATCGATACGAGCAGCTTGTTGTGGTTCTGATTCAAGTACTCGATGCAGCGCCCGCTACTCCACGATCCACCGGCTTGACCCGCAAGGATGAGACCCATGTTGTCGTGATCGTGTACATTGCCGTCACCGATCTCACTAAAGGCCATGAGAGCTGTGTTGTAGAGAAGGGTCTTGTCACCTTCCGCTGTGG
>SEDW01000502.1 GCA_004193325.1 Pseudomonadota bacterium
TCTTTCGTTTCATCGGCCTTGAAGCCTTTGGTCAGAAGGTCGCCGAGCACGGATCCACCGCCAGCGGCAGGCTTTTTATCGTCTTTTTTTGCGCCGTGATCATCGGTAGCGGCGTGTTCGTCTTTTTTGCCACCATGGGCTTCTTCTTCTTTGGCCTTTTTCTCGGCCTCGGCTTTTTTATCGATGTTCGATCCATCCGCGTTCTTCTTGCTGTCGATGTTAACGAGCAAGTTGGGAATGCCGGGATCGACCGAACGGACGGGACTATCATATTCGGGGAGGTTGATACGCCAGCGTCGGCCTTCAAAACTTTCGAGGAGAATCGACCGATCCCCGTCGGTGGCAGTCGCCGTGCATTTTTTAATGATGATGTCGGAATAAAAACCGTCTTTTTTATCACCCGCATCGACGAAGTTTCCGACCCGGTAATGGCTGTTCCAGCTGAGAGTGATTCCATCGTCCCATTCGGCTTCGATCAGCACAGTAAGCTTAAGCCGACCAAGACCATCGAGATCATCGAGGGTCCAAAAGATAGGGGAGGGTTTGCAGTAGGATTTATCAGGGCGATCCATGTCGCCACGCACGATCAGACATTGCCCTTTGGGAGGCTTGATCCAGATCTGGCCTTTCATGGAAGAAGGCTTCGCGCTGTTTTCGAGCATGGAGAGGCGATCGAGTTCAAGCTCGGCACCCGGCTTCGGTTCGAAGAGGGGAGAAATCTTTTGCTGTCTCTCCGCTTCCGGAGTTCGTGGACCGAAGAGAAGGGCTCCGGCCACGCTTAGAATCGCTATCATCAGAGTTTCATAGAGTCATTGGGATCAGACTTGGAGGTCTTGGCGAGATCCTGCTGATAGGTCATCTTCCAGAGATCGGTGCTCTTGTCGGCCGTGTAAATGATGTTGCCGTTGTCCCACCACTGTGGCCAGCGCTCGGCCTGCTCAGGCGTGTTTGTCAGAAAGCGGCCTTCGCCGTTGGTGTCAGTGATGCGAACATCGTAATCATAGATTTTGGTTCCGACTTCCCGGGCTGCGGAGTAGAGAAGTATGGATTTTTGAGGATGCCAGCGTGGGTCTTTGCCTCGGCCGAGAAGTTTTGGAGCCTCGCCGAGATTCGACATATAGATGTGGGCGGACTGAGTTGCCCAGGCGATGACTTTACCGTCGGGAGAAATATCAAAAGACTCGACGCCGGTTCCATCATCTGGAAGTGCGTTGAGTGTGAGGCCGAGATCACTTAACCAAAGAACCGATTTTTGGGTGGCCACGAAACGGCCCTGATCCACCTTTGCGCGTTTCTGCCAGCGAGCAAAACGTTCACCAGGAAAGTTGAGGCGTTTGCTCATAATGCCTTTTTCATGCATGACGTAGACGGTGTAGTCGCGGGGATCAAGAGTGAGATAGCCACTTGATCCACCGAGAGAATCGATAGAAGCGTTGGAGTTGAGATAGGTATCGTAGGCGCGGATTTCGCTCGTAATATCTTTTTTGTCACGAATGAGTTCGCGATAGAAGAGGCGATTGCCATCCGGACTCCAAAAGAAGGCTTCGCCGACTCGATGAGGCGTTACCTCAGTAATCTCCTGAGTCGCAAGATCCATGATGCGGAGCGACTGACCCTTTTGATCGGTGAAAGCCATCTGTGTGTGATTTTTATTCAGCCGAATGCCGACCATCGGGCCTTCGGTTCTCAGGATAGCCTCGGGTTTGCCTTGACTCATGCCTTGGCTGGCGAGGAGCAGGAGCGTAGCGGCGAGCAGTGGTTTAGTCATTCGGTGCATCATCTGCTGATCCTTTGGTCGAGGGGGAGACGCCCTTGAGGGGGAGGCTTCCCAGAATATCTTCATAGACTATCAAAACAGACCCTCGCGACCCCGTACAGGCGCAGAAAGTTCCTAGTGGTAAGGATTTGATGGCGCTTAGGGACTTCGATATCAAATGCTTAGGACCCATTTCAATGCTGACTGTAGCTTCCCGTCGAAAGTCTTAACGTTTTGATAAAAAGCACCGATATGCCTCACGAATGTTCGGAGGATGCCTCAATGAAAACGTCGACGAATAAAAATCTATGGCTCGCTGCTCTACTCGCTCTTGGGCTCAATGGAGCGGCGTTGGAGGCAGGGGCAGCTAAGAAGGCTCCGGCCAGCCGATCGAGTGAGAAGATCACGCAGATTCCTAAAACTGTGGGCCTCGATCGAACGAAGGTGCAGGAGGCGAGACCAGCCGAGAGCGGCAGGCAAAGAGTGGACTTTGTGCAACAAAAGAAGATTCCCGAACGCGAGGCCCCATCCGCCTATCGCATGGATGGAAGCCAACAGGATAAGGCCTATGATTTTGTGAGTATGCCGATCGGTGGTGGATTCTCGACCGATAATCTAAAATCGACGTCTTCCAGTAAATGACTCCGGGTAATTCCTGACCAATCAATGAGTTAAGAATGTCGCCTGACTCCAAAGTCGGGCTTTTCCACCGTTTTCCCTCAAGTTTTTCCCTAAAAATGCCGATAGGCTCCTGCCTAGTTGGAGGACGTACCATGAAATCTAAAATTCTCGCGACCATCATTTTCACCAGCCTCTTCACCCTTACGAGCGTTGCTTCGTACGAGAGTGCCTTCGCTCAAGCGAAGAAGAAAGAAGCCAAGGACAGTGGCGGCGGTCGTAAAAAGATCATCACTCAAGAAGGTCGTGCCAAAGGCTCGTCCAAGACTAATATCGACTTTGATGCTGCCGCGATCGATGGTGAGCGTCGTATCCCGGCCGGTGTCGCCATCGGCGGTGCGAAGCAGGATAACCAATACGATTTGATCAACCTTCGATTGATCTGGCATCCGGAGATGGTTAAGTCCACATCGAACCTCGAGACTGGCAAAGGCCAATAAGGCCTTCGAATTCTCTAAGACAAAGGTCCCGCTTGAGCGTTGAGCTTGAGCGGGATCTTTGTCGTTCAGGAAGGTCTGCTAGTGGACTAAGAACCCATTTCGAACTATTGCGCGCAGCGGAAGCCAAGCTGTAGCGAGCCGGCTCCATCGGAGTTCGACGTATTAACGTTGAGATTGAAGCGGCCAGCAGCACCGTAGGTCGCAGGATCCCAGGATCCGCCGGCGGATACGTAGCGCTGCGCGTTATCTGGAGGAGTGGTATAAGCGTCGAAGTCGGAGTAGACGGTCGCC
>SEDW01000503.1 GCA_004193325.1 Pseudomonadota bacterium
CTTGCCGCCGTGTTAAACGCCAGGTCCGGGCTTAGGTTCGGCAGGTTCTGCGGATTAAGCGGGAGGTAAGCCTGATTTCTTAAGAGGAGATAGCTCGCGACCATGGTCACGAGGCTAAAAATCACAAGACTCAAGGTGTATCCGAGCCAAGTCTGAGCTGACTTCGGATCCACCTTTAAAATTTTGTAGAAAAGATGTTCGAGCCTTTTTCCTATCGGATCAAGAAAAGTCTTTTCCCCTGGATCGAGGACTTTATAGATGTAGAGTCCAAGCGGCTTTGTCAGCAGGAGGAGGATGACAAAGAATAACGCGAGCTGAATCCATCCCAAACTATTCATGGCTTTAGTCCTTTCTCAGAACTGGTCTGGACGAAGAAGAGTCCAGAAGAGGTAGACGAGTATGAGTAGCGACGCTGAGCCCACAATCAAATCCATTACGATTCCTTTCGAGTCTTAACTTTGAGCCTCGGTCAAGAGAGTGAAACTAAATTGAGCGCCGTAGGCGGGGCTGGGACGATTCACCCAGATTCTGCCGCCATGCGCGTTGACAATATCTTTGGCAATCGCGAGTCCGAGTCCAACGCCATCGCCTTCAGCATGCGAACTTCCTTTCACCCGAAAGAAACGGTCGAAAATTTTGTTATGAAATTCATCGGGAATTTCTGGACCAGTATTTTCCAGGTTGAATTGGACCGCTGGATCCCCTTCATGCCAATTCGCTGAAAGTTTGATTCGGCCTCCCGGGCTCGTGTGTTTGAGTGCATTGCTGATGAGGTTGCTAAAAACGTGAGGGATACGCGCCCGATCCACTAAGACTCGGGGCAGATCGCCCGTCACAAGATTTTCCAGGGTCACACCCTGATCCCGCGCCATGGAGAGGAAAGGAGCCAGAGCGTCACGAGCCAGAGTCTCCGCTGTTGCTCCCGTCAAATCGATTGAACCTCGACCCGATTCGATCCGGCTCAAGTCCAGGAGATTTTCAATGATGCGATGCAGACGTTCGGCATCATCTCTCGCTGCGATCATCAGTTCGAGCTGCTTGTCATTGAGGAGGCCGATTCTTTCATCGAGTAGAAGATGAGTCGCCATTCGAATGGAAGTAAGCGGCGTTTTAAGTTCGTGGGAGACGACCGAGAGCATTCCGCTTTTGCTTTCGTCGATTCGTCTCAGATTCGTCACATCAGTGAGTACGAGTGTGACACCGTTGAGAACCTTTGCTTCATCGAGGATGGGAACAGTCTGGGCGAGGAAAAAATACTCGTCCCCGGAGATGAACATCTGGATAGCGTTCTCGTAACCTTTGGGATGCACTGGAGCAAGTGTTTCGAAAGATTCCTGAAACATGTTCCAAAGTGTCTTGTGTTCGCTCTTCAGTAGATCAAAGCCAGGCACGAGTTGAAAACGTCTGGTAGCCAATTCATTGGCGAGTTCAATCTTGCCGTCGAGTCCGATCACCGCCACGGCTTCGGGGAAACTGTTGAGGGCGAGCTGTGTGGTCTTCTGCACCCGAAAGAGTTGAGCGCGATCACTCCGGCGGAACTCGCGAAGTTTTAATGCCATGGCATTAAAGGCTTCTGCCAGTTGGCCCAATTCATCTCGTGACGTCACCTGAAGGCTTAGGTCGAGATTTCCCCGCTCAATCTCGCGAGCGGACTCCGTAATGATCTGAAGGGGCTTGAGAATACTTCGAGTCGTTACGAGTATGAGCGCGATGGCAGTTCCCACCCCGGCGATGAGGAGGAGCACCATGGTTTGCTTCGCGCCCTTGGTGTTTTCTTTCACGCGGCCGTCGGTGGAGAGGATGTTGCTCAAGTTGAGATCAATGACATCCTGGGTCAGCTTTTTCAGGAGAAGAGCTTTCGGTCTCAAGCGCTCTTCGTAGAATCTGGCACTGGCTGTGTCTGATTTGGACATTCCCATGAGGAGAAGGTAGTCCGCTCTGAAATCAGTCCAGGCTAGAGCAATCTTGCCTGCGATTTCCTTCTCGCCTTCGAGAGTCACGTTTTGGCTTTCGAGTGTGTTTATTTCTCCAGTAGAATTCTTTGAAGCAATCGATTGAAGGGCCTGATCATCAATTGCATCGATGACGTCTTTCATGTTCTGGCTGTAGAGCACGCTGTTGTAGTTCTCGCTGAATATTTTTTCGAGTGTGGAACTGTACTGGTTCAACAGGAGAATGCAGAGCATGCCCACAAGGAGCAAGAGCGCGAGCAGGCCGCTAAATCCAAAGGTCAGTTTGTGCCGAAGCGTTAACATAGAGAACTCCCTCTCTCGCTCAAAGGTTTAGAGACCATATTTTTTTCTCTTTCGCCAAAGCGTGACGGTGTCGATGCCAAGCGTCTGAGCGGCTTGCTCCATCGACCTTGTGACGGCAAGGACTTTACGGATGTGGGTCTCTTCCAGATCTTCGAGAGTCGGGAGTTTTTCGCTGGCTGTCTTCCCCTTCCCAGCCGGGATATTTTCTTCAAGAGAGAGATCTTTCACGTCGATCGTCTCATGCCGACAAAGGAGCGCGGCACGCTCCACGATGTTTTTGAGTTCGCGTATATTGCCGGGCCAGTCGTAGGATGCGAGCCGTTCGAGAGCGTCCTGGCTAAAGCCGATGATCTTCCGATCGCGTTTCACAGCAACCAGGCTGGTCTCCGCCAATTCCTTGATATCCTCCGGCCGATCTCTGAGGGAAGGCATTGTGATCTGTATAACGTTCAGACGGTAAAAAAGATCTTCGCGGAAACGCCCTTCGGCTACGGCTTCCTTGAGTTTGACATTGGTGGCAGTGATGATGCGAACGTCAGCGCGCCTTGTCGTGTTGTCGCCAACCTGCTCATACTCCCGCTCCTGAAGAAAACGCAGGAGCTTCGACTGAAGAGCGAGAGGCATATCGCCGATTTCGTCGAGAAAGAGGGTTCCTCCTTCGCAAGCTGCTATACGGCCGGGATTGGCTCGAATGGCTCCAGTGAATGCGCCTTTTGCATGACCAAAGAGTTCGCTTTCGAGGAGTTCGGCCGAGAGGCTTGGACAGGAAACGACGGCAAACGCTTTTCCGCTCCTCTTGCTCCAGGCGTGGATGGATTTCGCGAGTAGACTCTTACCTGTTCCATTTTCGCCAGTGATCAGAACAGTTGCTTCTGTCTTGGCCACACTTCTCGCAAGAGTGAGTGTCTTCTGCATCGCTGGACTTTTGCTTTGTGTGCTGAGTTCTGGACTGCCCTTTGCTAGCTGACCTTCGAGCTCTCGAATGCGGTCTTCAAGAGCGACGATGGTTTCGACTTTTCGGGTTGCGGCGAATATTTCAGAGCTCGTGAACGGCTTTTGTATGTAATCAAAGGCTCCAATTCTCATTGCCTGGACTGCATTATCGATGCTGCCGTGCGCTGTGATCACAACGATCTTGAGCCAGGGACTCGATTCGAGGAGTAAGGGGAGCAGGTCGAGACCGCTCTCAAGTCCAAGACGCATATCGAGAAAACACATATCGAACGTGTTCGCATGGGTTTCGGCGATAGCGTCCTTGGAATTTGGTACAGCAGTCACCTGATGGCCTTCGGTTTCGAGGCCGAGAGCCAGAGTTTTTCGTATGTTGATCTCGTCGTCGACGATCAAAATTTTCAAAGGAACAGACATGGAATTGTCCTTTCGTGACAAAAGGGGGATTGCAGGGAGCATGCCGACTGCTCTAGTAGGCTAAGGCCATGAATTAGTTTGGTATTTAATTGTCAAAGAGCGAGTTTGGACTCTCTGAGCATTGCATTTTGCAATGCCGGATTACAATATGAAATCCGGACTCTCCTCAGCAAAACAGCTCCATCGAGAGCGAAGGATGCTAGAATACGCATAGTCAAATATCGCAAGTTTTGAGTTGCTTCAGGGAGTTCTCCATGACCTTCATTCGTCACAACACTTTAGCCTTGGGCATCGCGGCTCTGGCACTGAGTTCATGTAAGACTGCGACCTATCAATCGATCAAAGATCCTGTGACACCTGTCTCGACCTTGCCACAGGAATTGCCGATTGAAGCAGCTCCTGCCGCCGTGGCTCTTCCCGTTAGCAATCCTCCGGTGTTCTCGCCAGCCGTTGTGCCCTTTGAGGATTCGGCCAAGTTTGAGACGATCTCTGAGGTTTTTGTGCAGCAGGGAATGTCGGGTAACGCGGATATCCTGATCGTTGTCGATGACTCTGATTCGATGCGTGAGGAGCAGGATAATCTATCGACTAAACTCAATGACCTTCTTATTGAAGTCAAAGACTCTAACTGGCAGATCGGCGTTGTCACGACCAGCGTCACCACCTATAAAAACGTTGATAAGTGCAGCCTCACTCTCATCAAGCCAAGTGACACCAACTTTGAAACGCGCTTTAAGCGTGCGGTCACGCCCGGGATCAAGGGCCAGGCTCTGGAGCAGGGAATTCGTCAGGCGGTGAATGGTCTGCGTTGTACGGAATCGCCCTGGCTAAGACCCAACTCCACGGTTGCCGTCCTGATCGTGAGCGATGAGGACAATTGCAGCAACGGCTCGGGCTGCAATGATCAACCCTCCAAGACTGAACAATATCTCATCGATTTTGTAGAAAAGGATCTGGGCCGCACGGTTGGTGTGAACGCTGGATTTTATGGAATATTCTCGCCACCGGCTTCCCGCTGCTTCGACGCCTTGAACGATGCGAGACAGTATCAACGACTGGTCGATTACAAGGCCAACGGCAACGTGAATTATGGCAAGATTTGTGATGCGAGCTATAAAGAAACGCTTCAACGCATCTCTAAGAATATCGCGACCCTCCTTGTCAATCAGTTTGGTCTCAAAGCCAAGCCGGATGAAGGATCTCTGGTCGTGAGCGGGATGAAAGCCAATGGCGGACCCATCGAACCCGGCGATTACGTGCTTTCCGGTAGCACCCTGAGCTTTAAGGTCGGAAGCGAGCCGGCTCTCAAGTCGTCGATCGAAGTCGCTTACCGCGTGACCAAGTGATCCGAATGAGAGAGGCTCAAATTTGCAGGTTCCAAAAAAAAGATCTTTGGGCTCCAAAG
>SEDW01000504.1 GCA_004193325.1 Pseudomonadota bacterium
AAAGAATTCATGATGATCTTATAGCTGTAGCTTCCAAGCGCATCCTGCCGGGCTTTGGCCTTTTCGCGTTCGGCAAAAAAACGGCTGAGGAGCTCCGGTAGAATGCCTTCTTCACGGCTAAAGACAGCTCCATTGGGTGCGATGATTCCTTCTTTACCCTTTTCATCGAGCAGACGGCCTTTGCTAAAAGCCAGGGGATCGATATTGAAGCTCCGCATCACCGAGGGGTAGAGACTTTTAAAATCGAAGATAAGGACGTGAGGATGAAGACCCACCTTCGGTTCGAGGACAAGCCCTCCACTACCGGCCCATTGTTCCTCCATATCCACCCCGAGAGTCGGAGCCGCAATCTTCCTCTTGCTCATCTCCGCGATATAAAGCGCTTCGAATGCAGCAATGCTGCCCATGTTCCTCTCCATCGAGAGACTCGTCAACTGACTCCGTTTAATCGTGAGTTCAAGAAGTTTTTCGTGGCGAAGGATATCACGCACCAGGCGGGAGTCTTCGAGCACGTAGTCGGAGAACGCGTCCTCATCCTCCCGATAGGCCTTCATGATCACGTCCGGGGCCTCCTGCCATTCTTCGACTGTCAAGGTTTTCCCGCGGCCAAGGAGTTCCTGAGCGACTGTCCCGAGGCGATGATCTTCAAATCGATTGAGGCTAAAGCGGACGAGTTGCAGAGCGTCGAGCACCTGACGGCCGTTGACGTAGATCCGACTCTTACCGAAGAATTTGCTTTGCCGCAGATTTGAATTATCCCGGCTTCGGCCCATTCTAAAAGGGATTCGATGCTTTGCCGCGAGTTTGCTCAAGACCAAGAGGTCGAAGTCGATGACGTTCCATCCTGTGATGATATCAGGATCGATAGCAATGATGCGGGAGAGAAAAGCTTCGATCAGTTCCTTTTCTCCCGCGTGATAAAATCGATTGCCCTGGCTGCCCGTCTTCTGGGGAGCGATGATATGAACTTCCTCCAAAAGATCTGTGCCATCGAGTTCCCAGGCGACCAGAGAGAGCCCTAGGATGCGGCTGGCATCGGCATTGGTCTCGATATCGAGAGCAAGGGCACGCAGATTGATAGGATGATTGACAGGTTTAATCTGGGGATTGAGATAAAGGCGATCGACGTGTTGGGATGATCGGGGCTCACCTGTGAGTTCGATTTCGGCCTGGATGTTATAGTGAATGCGAAAGCGGGTGGCGAGATCAAGATCTCCTTCATAACTGCGAATCTCTTTCGCGAGGAGTTCCTCGTTGATGCGTTTCATCTCTCCCGTCGTTCGGAAGGTGAGGCGCAAAAGACTTTCGCCATCCATTGAGGAGAAGTCACTCGTCTCGATTTGAAAAGGCCCTGTGGGATAAAGCGCGCGGACAGCAGGCTCATCGGAACAGCGAACATAGAAATACACAGTGATATGATCATCGACCAGAGCAAAGCTCTCGCCATTTTCGAGCCGGCCTGCAGCAAATATAGCGCTCCGTCCCGATACTGTGCCTTGAAAGATGTCGACCAAAAAGCCCCGCATATGGCGCTCCTAGATGAGGAGCTTCGTACTATACAGGAGTATGGTGCCTTCTGCCTTAAGGAAAAAAGCCCATCAATTCAGCTTGGTCAAGATCCATTCCTGATTGTTTTGTGACTTGGCGGGAGCCAATTGTATACGCGCTCCATTGGCAGTCTGGGAGCCAGGAACATCAATGACGAGATCGAGTCCTCGCAGTTTGATCAGATAGTTGCTGGAGCTTGCCGATTTTTCAAAGCTGAATTGTTGATGCGTGAGTGAGGTGGGTGTTCCCTGCTGGAGGGGGGAGCCTGGAATCAGATTGTCTTTTTTGCCTTCGAGGTTTTTCTTGTTCGCTGTGATGATGCGGTAGTAATTTTGTTCCACGAATTCGATCGTCATCGTTTGGTTGGGGCTCGCGCTGTTGCAATCCCAGATCTGCAGCTGGAGATCGTTCTCGCTTTTGCCTTCTGGAACATCGAGGCAGCGTTTACTGCCGACGCCTTGAATCAGATATTTCCCGCTTGGCACGACGACTACGATGGGACTCGTATCCATGACTGGAGTCTCGATGTTTGTGCCGCTCCCGTTTCCGCTTCCACTTCCGCTTCCACTGTCCGCAACAGGTGCTGGATTGCTGACATTGTCTTCGGTCTCGCTTTTGCCCGTCTCAGGCGTGTCGAGGTCAGGCAATGATTCGGCGGCCGGTGGTGCTGCCTCTGTGCTTGCGGCAATGCTATCGAGACTTTCGACTGATTTATAGGAGAGGCCGCTGGTATCCGCTTGTTTGTCGGCTGATGGGAGACGGATAGGAACATCCTTGGAGCATGCGCTGAGGGAAAACGTTAAGGAGATAAGCGCAGGAATGGTTTTCATGAAGCACCTCAAGTCATTACCTGAGATGCATCGGTAAGGATTGGCTGTGACTTGAGCGCTAACAGTTCAAAAGAATTGAATCTTCTCGAACCAATGGAAACTTGGGTCCTCTGATAATCAGTTGAGAGTCGTCTGCGATTTCAGATGATTGAGCAAATGACTGCCGGCTCTCTGTAGAATCTCCCGATCCCCTGTGAGGTTCTGAGCGATTAAGGCTCCTTCGAGACAATTGAATATAAAGCCCGCAAGATCGTGGGGATCGACCGTCTCCTTGAGTCCTCCTTCGGCCTTGGCTTGAACTGCGTAGACTGCAATGCGATCGACACAAACCTTGTAGGCGAATCGGGCTTTTTTCTTTAAGACTGGATTGCCATCGTCATTCTCGACGGCTGTATTGAAAATAGGACAGCCACCCGCAAGTGGTGGGCGTTTGCTGATAAAGAGTCTGATGTACTCCTCGAGTCGACTGTAACCGCCCTCAATTTTTTCGGTCGCTAAAAATTTTGCTTCGGTGGAAATCCGGCAGGCGTATTCGAAAGCTTCGCATGCAAGCTCTTCCTTGCTGCTGAAGTGACGATATAGCCCGCCTTTTTCAAGGCCTGTGGCTTCCATCAGGGTGGACATGGAAGTGCTGCCGTATCCGAGTTGATTAAAGACTGGAGCAGATTTTTCGATAATTCGTTGTCGAGTCTTATCGCCCTTGCTCATCAGTTTTCCTCTAAACTTTTATCTGTCCAGATTGAAGCTGATTGAATATGAAAAGTCAAGGCGAGCGTCGTTC
>SEDW01000505.1 GCA_004193325.1 Pseudomonadota bacterium
TGCTGAATCCGGTCATGGCTGAAGCGATATTCCACACTGATTTCGCGACCGTCGAGAGGAATGTCGAGTTCGACGAGACGATAGGCGTCACCGATCGGGATGACGAGGCCCTGGGTTATAGCCTCTCTCAGTGCGTCTGAGGTTTCTTTAACGCTTTTGCCAGCCACCGAGGCGAGGGTCATCAGATCAAAATTAAGTCCAATGCAAGAGGCCATCTGCACGATGTGACACGTTTCAGGACGCAGGCGTTTGATGCGTTCGCCCATGAGCTCGATCACGTTATCGGTCATGTTCGCAGCGCGGATCCGGTCGAGATTCCAGTCCCAGGACCCTTTATCCGGATTAAAGTAGAGGAGCTGCTGGGAGTAGAGGTTTCGAAGGAATTCATCGGTAAAGAAAGGGTTACCCGCAGTCTTTTCCATGACGAGCTGAGCGAGGCTCTGCACTTTCTCGGGAGTCGAATGCATGGCATCGACGATGAGCTGCGTGATCTCGGAGAGTTCAAGAGATTGGAGTTTGAGCTGCTCGAGTTTGATCTCAGCGGCCTTTAATTCTTCGATGAAAAGGAGGAGCGGATGATGCTCACTCAACTCATTATCTCGGTAAGAGCCGATGAAAAGGAGGTGACGAATACGTTTGTCCGAGAGGAGCATTTCGATGAGAGCCATCGAAGCGCTATCGATCCACTGCAGATCGTCCAGGTGAATAATCAGTGGATGCTGAACATCACAGAAGACGTCCACGAAATTTCTGAAGACGAGTTTAAATCGGTTGTCCGATTCGGTCGGACCAATCTGCTGATAGGCCGGCTGAGGGCCGATAATGTGCTCAACTTCCGGGATGACCTCGATCATGATCTGACCGTTGGGTCCGAGAGCCGTCAGGAGTTTATCCTTCCAGTCGGCGAGCACTTGTTCGTTTTCCCCGAGGAGCTGACGGATCAACTCGCGGAAGGCATCAACAAATGCGGAATAGGGAATACTGCGGCGGAACGCATCGAACTTTCCGCTTATAAAATGACCGCCAATACTTGTTATCGGCTTTTGCAATTCACGAATAAGAGAGGTCTTACCGACTCCGGAATAGCCCGATACGAAACAAAGTTCCCGTCCACCCTCCCGGCAGCGATTGAGAACCTTGATGAGGGCGCTTGATTCTTTCTGGCGGCCATAGAGCTTTTCCGGAATATGGAAACGATCCGGAATATCCTGAAGACCCAGTGGGAATTTCTCTATCTTTTGACCATCACGAAGCGCGCGGAAGATTTTCTGCAAATCCTGCATGATGCCCCAGGCGCTTTGATAGCGATCCTCGGCATTTTTTGCAAGAAGGCGCAAAATGAGATCCGACAAAATCTCAGGAATCTGCGGATTGAAATTGCGCGGCGGCGGAGGTCTTTTGGCGATGTGATAGTGAATCAGACGGAGTCCGTCTTCGGATTCGAAAGGCAAGCGACCCGTGAAAAGCTCAAAAAGTGTGACGCCGAACGAATAGAAATCGCTCCGATAATCGACATAGCGATTCATGCGGCCCGTCTGTTCCGGCGACATGTAAGGCAGACTGCCTTCGGTGATACCTTGTACCTGAGTCTCGGCCTGCTCACGGAGGAGACAGGTGGAGATCCCGAAATCGATGAGACGAACTTCACCATTGTCGCGATTATATAGAATATTACTCGGATTTATGTCTTTGTGAATAATGTTCTTCGAATGAATCTCAACCAGTGCTTTCGCGATCTTTTGGGCTACGTCGAGACCTTCGAGGAGAGTGAGCGGCGACATGGCGATCAGCTGGGCGAGCGATATTCCACCGACGTCTTCAAAAACGAGCATCGGCGCGCTGAGGTGTTTATCGTAGGCCAGGACAGCGGGAGCACACGCGAGCTTATTTTCACTGAGAATGGTGAATTGGTTTTTATAGCGGGCGATCTCGCTTCGTTCGAGAAAATCCTCGGCCAGGATCTTCAGAATCACTTTTTTCTGATCGGAGTTTCGAATCGCGGTGAAGACGCGGCTTCTCGGACTCTCAAAGACTCTTTGCAGACGGGAATACCCCGGCACGTCTTCGTGAGTGGCTCTGTAGGGAATGAGTGATGTCGCCAATGCCATGCCTTTACTCCGCCTAAACTTACTCGATGAAACTATCGGTATATTAAGGGTGAGCTTTAAACTTCCTCAGTCAAATCAGGGGAAATCGGGGCGAAGGGGTCTTGGCTTTCCCTTAAAAAGGAAGAAGATTCGCCAGCCATGATCCAGGCTTAGTGTAAGCACAGAACTCTTGCTGCAAGTCTCGAGTTTTGCTAGGCTAGTGCAGGTTCTGTACCCTTTCGGCGTTTACCCTTTGCTCGCTGTCGAGGATTTCTATGCAAGATACCCTTATCGAAATGGGCCGCTCCCCGCTCGCCCGCAATGTGCTGAAACGCATAGGGATCAAACCGCCGCCGCAACTTATCCGTTCCTACAGCCCCTGGTCGGATGAACTTTTGCAAGGCAAACAGATCGTTCTCAATTCAAATGGCCCTCTGCAAAAAATAATCGCCGACTCCTTGTCCACTCAAAAAGCTATCGTGCGAAGTGGAGGCGATGCCTTCCAAAAGGACAAGTCCGAGTCGAGCCTTTCCGTATCCGTCAACAGCGTCTATCAAGGCTCGGTTTTTGATGCGACAGGTCTTCAAAAAATAGCAGATCTGAAAAGTCTTTATTCCTTCTTTCACGGACTGCGTGGACAGCTCGGTTTTAATCATCGGGTAGTCATCCTTTCCAAAACGAGCAAAAGTCCGGAAGGTCGCGCGATCGAAAAAGCGATCAGTTCCTTTGCAAGAAGTCTCTCAAGAGAGTTTGGTCCCAAGGGAATCAACGTCAACGTTCTTCTTCTCGAGACTTATGATGACCAGGCGAAGGCTGAGGCGCTCGCGCTTCAATCGCTCCCGGTGCTGAGCTTTTTCCTCTCGGATTTTTGCGCCTTCGTCACAGGCCAGATCATTCCGCTCCATCTCGAAAAGGCGGCGAAACCCCTACCCCTTCTCGCTGGATCTCTCGCCGGTAAAACCGCTTTGGTCACCGGCGCCGCGCAGGGAATCGGCTATTCGATCTGCCGTCGTCTTGCCGAGGAAGGCGCGCATGTCATCGCCCTCGATCGCCCGCAAAACGAAGAAGCGCT
>SEDW01000506.1 GCA_004193325.1 Pseudomonadota bacterium
GTCAGGCGCAGGAGTCTCGACTTTGAGTTCAACTTCGGGTTCCATCGAAGATTTTTTCATGGGAATCGTAAACCAGAAGATCGATCCTTTGCCCTCGACGCTGGTCACTCCGATCTCGCCGCCCATCATCTCCACAAGTTTTTTGCAGATCGAGAGGCCGAGGCCCGTACCGCCGAAGCGTCTCGTCATTGAGGCATCCGCCTGCGAGAAGGCCATAAACATGCGGCTCAGAGCATCTTTGGGAATGCCGATGCCGGAATCTTCGACCTCAAAGCGAAAGAGCGTTTCGTCAGGAGTTTCGCTTTGAATGGAGCTCCGGAAGATGACCGCGCCCTTCGGCGTAAACTTGATCGCGTTGCTCAAAAGGTTCAAGAGAATCTGACGAATGCGGCCAGGGTCACCCGCAAAGTAGCAGTTGAGAATGTCGGGCTTGATAATGGTGAGTTCCAGGCCTTTTTGTGAGGCTGAGAAAGCGACCGTCTTAGCTGATCCCACGATCACGTGATCGAGATCAAAGTCGACGATCTCGAGTTCGAGTTTGCCGGCTTCGACCTTTGAGAAATCGAGAATATCATTGATGACAGAAAGAAGAGCGTCCGCGGATCGTTTGATGTTCTCAACAAAGTCTTTTTGCTGAACATCGAGTTTGGTGTCTTCGAGGAGCGTGGTCATACCGATGACACCGTTGATCGGTGTACGGATTTCATGGCTCATATTTGCCAGGAACTGAGATTTGGCATCGGAGGCAGGCCTCTCGTCATTTCATCCTTATTTTCATGGGCCGTGAGGAGAAGCATGACGATCGGGTCAGCGCCGAGGTTTTGATAGTTCGTGATTTCTTTACAAACTTCGATGCCGTCCATGCCGGGCATGACGAGATCGAGAATGACGCCATCGAATTCCTGTTCTTTGACGAGCTTGACCGCTTCTTCGCCGCTACCTGCTTCGAAGACCTCGTAGCCTTCCTCGTTGAGAAGTTCGACGAGATAGGCGAGATAGGTCGGGCTATCGTCGACAGCAAGGATTTTCGCACGGCGCAAAGACGTCGTCACGATTGGAATTTCTGCCGAAGAATGCAGGCTTTTATTAAAGAGGGCATTGAGCCTCATCGATAGGATTTCAGGATCGATCGGCTTTGAGATATACACGTCGGCGCCGCTGTCGATGCTGGTGACCTCGGCACTGTCTTCGGCCGTAAGCATAACGATGGGCAGGCTTCGGGTGCCCACGTTCTGGCGAATGCGGCGGCAGAGTTCATCGCCACGCATACCAGGTAGATGATAATCGATGATCGCGGCGTCGAAGCGCGAGCTCATAAGTGCCTGAAGCGCCTTCTCACTATCGACCACAACGGTGACATCCATCCCGGATTTCTCGAGGAGGTAGGTGAGGGCAAGGGCTTGGGTTTCTGAATCTTCGACGACCAGAACCTTCCGGCTATCCGACATTGAGGCCTCCTAGCTGAGGGGCAACGATTTGCTGCAGGCGTTCAGCAATGATATCGAGGGGGAGAAGTTCGCTAACGCCACCAAGGCGAACTGCAGCCGCAGGCATTCCATACACCACACAGGTGGACTCGTCCTCGGCTATGGTATAGCCGCCTGCATCGTAGATTTCTTTCATGCCAGTCGCCCCGTCTTCGCCCATCCCCGTGAGGAGAACGGCAAGGGCGCGCGGCCCAAGAGTTTTAGCCATCGACTGAAAAAGAACGGTGCCGGCCGGTCTCTGCATGCTGACCAGCGGCCCCTGATGAATTGAGATGCGTCCCGATTCCAATATGATGTGATGATCGACGGGAGCCATGTAGACCGTTCCGGCGACAGGGAACTCTCCGCCTTTGACAATCACGACTTTAAAGGGACAAAGGCCCTGGAGCCAGCTGCCGAAGCTTTCGAGAAAACTCGGGGTGATGTGCTGGACGAGGAGAATAGGCAAAGGGAATTCGCGTGGAAGGCGGCTCAGGACCGCTACAATCGCGTTCGGTCCACCGGTTGAGGCTACGAGCCCCATGACGCGAAAGCGATCGCTCCTGGCCACAGGAGGGTTCGCCATCTTGAAGACATTTGAGTGAATGATCTCTTTGGAGCCGTTGAGATTTAAAGTGCGGGCTGTGCGCTGACGAACCACCTTCACGACGCTCATGGCGACCAGCTGGTCGCAGATTCGGGCCGCAATGATTTCATAGTCTTTGCCATTGACGCCAGCTGGCTTTTCGAGAACGGTGAGTGCTCCCGCACGCAGAGCGTTCATCGAAATATTGAGCTCATCCGAATCCACGTTTGCCGCAAGTACGACGATGGGAGTCGGGTGTTCGGACATGATGCGAAGAGTGGCTTCAAGACCATTCATACCAGGCAGACGAATATCGAGAGAGATGACGTCAGGCGCGGCTTTGACGATGCCTTTGAGCGCATCCTCAGCCGTGGAGAAGGACGCCACGAGATCGAGGCGCGCGTCTTTCCCGATGATATGCTCCAGGTAGGTGCGTATCACGAGAGAGTCTTCGACTATCATCACTCTGATCTTTTTCATATCACCTGTCTTATCGTGTCGAGGAGAATTTTCTGATTGAATTCCTGCTTCGGCAGATAGGCGTCAGCACCGAGCTGAAGTCCACGTTCCTGGTCCTCGCGCTGATCCTTCGAACTCACCATGATAACAGGTAACTTGGCTAATTTGGGATTCGCCCGCACATTTTGCAGGAGAGTCAGGCCATCCATCCTCGGCATTTCCACATCGGAAATGATCAGGTCAACCTCATGCGATTTGAGGAAGGTCAGGGCTTCGAGACCATCAGTTGCGACCGAGACGATGTAACCCTTGGCCTCGAGGATGCTCTTTTCCAGGATCCGGGTCGTGAAGGAATCGTCCACGACGAGGATGCGAAGTTTTTGTTTCTCAGCAGCCCTCTGCGTGATCTGCAGCGGCTGACCGTGACGAAGCTGATGATACGCTTCAAAGAGCGCCGGTGGATTGAGGACAAGAACAATCGAAGCACGATCGAGAAGAAGGGCTCCAGCGAAGCGACCCGACCGGGAAAGTGGTGAACCGAGATCCTTGATCAATCCCTCGCGTTCTCCCAGCAGGCGATCGACGGCAACGGCCAGGCGTTTTTCGCCCATTTTTAACACGGCAAAGGCCAATGCGTCTTCGTTTGGTTTGACCGAAGTGTCTTTCATGCCAAGGAGCTGCGAAAGGGCCATGATGGGGACATTCACGCCGTTAACTTTGAGAGTGGGGCGGCCTTCGATGTTCAACAAGTCCTGGCTTTTGGCTCTTTGAACCCTTTGCACGGCGTGAGTGGGGATCGCAAGAATTTGACCCTGACTTTCCATGAGGATCAGGCGGTGCGTGGAGAGACTGAGCGGAACCGAGATCTTAAACTGACAATCCACTCCGCTCTGACTCTCAATTTTGACTTCGCCCTGCAGGCGTTCGACAGCGTCTTTGACCACGGATAATCCAACGCCACGGCCAGAGATTTCGGTGACTGAGGATGCTGTTGAAAAGCCGGGATGAAAGATGAGCGCCCGGATATCATCCTCTGAGAGAGTGTCAAGCTCACTCGTCGTCACGAGGCCAGCTTCCACCGCCTTCTCACGAATGCGCTCGAGTTGAATGCCTTTGCCGTCATCGGAGATCGTGAGGTTAAGACGTCTCGCAGCCACTTCCAGATGAAGGGAGATTTTTCCACTTCGCGCTTTTCGTTTGGCTTCGCGTTCGGCCGGAGCCTCGATGCCGTGCGAGAGGGCATTTCTGGGGATCTTTGAGCGCCTGTAATACGACCCGGTCGGCCTCGATATCCATGCCGATCATTTTGAACTCGATCTCTTTACTCTCATCCTTGGCCAGATCGCGCATCATCTTCGAGAAACTCTCGAAAACATCCGACGCGGGCATAAGCCTTGCGGTCTGAACATCTTCCTGCAGCTGCTCACCGAGGAGTCTGAGGGAGAAATTATCGTTTCGCTGGTCAGCGGACACGGCGCGCAGCTGGCGACTCATCACGCGGATTTGTGATTCCATGAAGTTGAGGTATTTCACAATGCGGTTTTTATCCGCATCGTTAGAGATCTCACGAAGGTAGCCCGAAGAATGTTTTTGAACGATACCCCATTCCTTCTCGAGGTTGCGAACGAGGTGATTCATCTCTTTGAGGCGGCCGGCATTGGCTTCCTGATTGCGGCTAAAGCTGATGACTTCGCCGGCAGTCTTGATAAGCCGATCGAAATGCTCAGCACTCAGACGCATCGTATCGAAGCTCGCGCC
>SEDW01000507.1 GCA_004193325.1 Pseudomonadota bacterium
GTATTCGCTTCGTTGAAAAAGAACTTATTCGTTTTCTTGTCCAGGAAGAGATCGATGCGCGACAGGCCGTAAAGGTTCAACGCTTCGAATACTTTCTTCGCGAGTCTTTCACCCTCTTTGGCCAGTTCGGGATCGATCTTGGCTGGCACATTAACGGTGGCCTTGCTCGCCTGAGAATATTTCTCCTCATAGCTATAAAAGCCTTCGTCCACTCCGACTTCACCAGCGGCACTAATCAACGGGTCGTAGCCGCCGAGGCAGGCATATTCGATTTCCCGAACATTCATGCCTGTCTCGAGCAGGATGCGCTCATCAAATTCAAAGGCGTAGTTGACCGCGTCTTTCAGCTCTGAGGCATTAGCGGCTTTGCGAATACCGACCGAACTGCCAAGGCTCGCAGGTTTCACAAAAATAGGGAAACCCAATTCTTTCTCTGCACGCTTTAAAAGCTCGGCACTCGACTTTTCCCAGGCTTCCGTACGAATCGCGAGGTAAGGAACGATCGGCACGCCAGCGGCTTCGGCAAGCTGTTTCGCAACGACTTTATCCATCGCGATTGCCGATCCCAGGAGCGAGGGACCAACGTAGGCGACGTCCTTGAGATCAAAGAAGCCCTGCAGACAACCGTCTTCGCCCGTCGTTCCGTGGATGATGTTAAAGACAACGACGTCAGTCACTTTGCTTTCGCGACCAAAGAAGGCTTCCAATAGTTTTTTACTGTCTTCATCGCCTTCGGCATGGGGAGCGACGGGAAGGGATGTGGGAACATTTTTTTCGAGAGCCAATCGGTTCTGAGCATGCCAGACACCGGATTTATCGACTGCAAATGCGTAGGCATCGAAGCGGCTGCGATCGATATTTTTGAAAATGTAGGAAGCGCTGCGACAGGAAACTTCATGTTCCGTGGAGCGGCCTCCGTAGACGACGATCGCTTTCATCTTGCTCATGGTCTTCTCCTAAGAATGACCTCTTTATCCTAACAGAGATAGGAAAAGAGGCAAACACTTAGAGAAGCCCGCCTATTGTCTTACAATCGAGAGCGTTGGCTCAGTCATCGCACCGTCGCCCATGGTATTCTCCCATGCGGCTTTGATGATGTAGGTGAGGCTCTTGCCTTCTTCAAATGTGATCGTTTCCGTTAGAGTTGGTGATGGCTGGGAGAGATCAAAACTCAGGCTTCCCTCGTCCTTATCTCCGCCGACAACTGTTGGCGCAAAGACGACCGTCATACCCGTATAGGATTTGCCAATATAAGAGTCAGCAATTCGTGAGAGAAGAATCTGGGGCCGATCCACAATCTTGAACTTCATCGGATTTTCTACGAGTCGCGCGCTGTCCGTTGCACTGTTCAGGGTGATGGATTGCAGCTCGTAAGTCTGAAATTGAGGATCATGATCTCCAGCCGCCGATGCCGGCGCCTGGGCGATGCCGTACATTTGAATTTCGATTCGCGTCTCGTCGCTAAAAGCGCCGCAGCCCATTAGCGACGACGCCAAAGTTAGTAGAGTCAACGAATTGGTTATGGTGAGTTTCATGGACACCTCCAGATTCTCTATCGGCAGAATTTGCCTGAATCTGACGCTCTGCTAAACTCATAGAATTCCCCCACCCTTGCCGCGGAGGCGCCATGCGTCTGAAGAGCGTTCGTGACCTCTCTTTTCTTAGTCTATTCATTGGTTTATCTCTCGGTGCCTGCGGCAAAAAGAAAAGCGATTCGCCAGCGTCCCCGGCGCCCTCGGCGAACATTCCCGCGGATTGGGATCTCAATTCCGACTATCCAGCCTCGGACCTCAAAGCAAAGGATCTTTAAGGTGATCAAACTCTACGCGTGCCTTCCCCTTTGCCTCGCTATCTCGCAGATATCGGCCGTGAGCAAACCCGTCGAAGGCCTCAAAGGCTACGCCCGATACACGGTTAAGGACAGTGATACAAAAGTCTTTCCCATCAAGCCGGGGAGCGAAATTTTTCGGGTTCATCCTGGCTTTATCGAATACCTCACCCCTATCGATCACGGCGCTGAGCTCGATACGTTGGGCGCCTTGAGTCATGAAGCGACGGGTTTTTGCGGCAGCATGGATTTTTATCCCCTGCACTATCAGATGGCGACTGAAATCTCCCACGCGCCGCCCTACTTTGCGGCCTCTGCCCATTTCAGCGAACTCGAGACGATCATCGCCGACAGCGATTTGAATCGCATGAACGATACGATCACCACCTTGAGCTCGCTGCCCTCACGCTTTCACCGCCACAGCAGCGGCCAGCATGCGGGCCAGAACGTCAATAGCCTTTGGACCGCACAACTTCAAAATGCCAGCAGCTGGAGCCTCAGCGAATTCGACCATTCCGCAACCCCCCAAAAATCCGTCATCGCCCGTCTCGAAGGTGATACGGCTGATACCGTTGTCCTCGGCGCGCATCTCGACAGCATCACGAGCCGGACCAACTACGAGGCTCCTGCACCTGGGGCCGACGACGATGCATCCGGCATCGCGATCCTCACTGAAATCCTTCGCATCATCGAAACGAGGAACCTGAAGTTTCATCGCTCCATCGAACTCCAGGGCTATGCTGCGGAGGAAGTTGGCCTCGTCGGCAGCCGTGAGATCGCGAGCAATTATCGCCTGAGCAACAAAGAAATCGACGCGATGCTGCAATTCGATATGGCCTACTACAGCCGCGATGCCGATGGCGGGTTACTCTTCTTCCTCGAGGATTTTACGAGTCTTGACCTTACCCGTAACGGGATCAGTTGGGTCAAGACCTATATGGGCGACGTCTATCGCCGCGGGGCAATGCCAAAGGGCGCAGCTTCCGATCACAAATCCTGGTTTGAGCAAGGTTATCCCACGCTCTTTCCCTTTGAAAATGCCCTCGCTGACAATCCCTACATCCACTCGACATTGGATACGATGGACAAGTTTGATGACGGTCTGCGCATGCAGCGCATGGTCAAATTCGGACTTCTTTTTCTCGCCTACAACGCGGGCCTCAAATCACTTGATGCGCCTTACAATCTCGAAAAACTAAGACTGGCAGCCGAAACCCCCTCGAAAGATCTTCATCTGGCCATCACGGGAAGCGGCGGAGCCTACTCATTTTTAGTATCCGCACCAGCCGAAACGGAATTTTTGGAATTTTGTCAGACGAATTCTGC
>SEDW01000508.1 GCA_004193325.1 Pseudomonadota bacterium
GAAAATTACCCTGACCATCCTGCGGCTCCATATCGTTATGAAAGCCGACGAAGCGCTCATTCACGGGGACGCGCTGGTTATAGGCTATGAGAGCGTCGGCAGCGGCGTAGAGGGCGGCAGGACCAGACGCATCTGAGAAGTACGCGCGGTAGCCTTCAAGCCCCCAGACTCGAATTCCTGCCGCTGAAAACTTCGAAATGAAAGCACGAATCTGCTCTTCCTTGGCGAGATAATCCCCGCGCATAAGAAACACATAGAGATCCGTGACCGAAGCCTCCTGGCTCATGACAAGGAGTTTATCCTGATTCGGGAGATCGATGAGGACGTCCTCAAAATCCCAAACCCAGAGTCCGCGTTTGAGTTGGCAGGCATCAGCCGGCACAACCGATTCACCGGGATCCTCAACATCGGCCTCGGTGATTTCATTTTCTTTATCCTCCTCCTCCTCATCTTTTTTCTTGCAAGAGGACGAGAAAAGCATCGAGAGGCTAAAGAGAGTGCTCAAGAGCCAGATGAACGAAATCCGCATCGCTTAATTCTCCAGTATATGGCTAATAACACTCATTTAGTTTAGGGCTGGTTGAGCTAAGAGTATAACGCATCACAGGAATATGTGGCGGAAGAGAACATGCGAAATCGTTGACTGAACTCTTTGGAGAAAATAGCCCAGGAGCTTGTTTTGCCAGGACTATCTCATGGAAATACGAGAAAAATGAGAGATCCCTTTCCGCAATTTTCATAGAGTTAAAAAGTTCGTATAGAGGAGAACATCATGGGACAACTGGAAGAAGAGATCAAAGATGCCAGCCGCGGCCGTATCATCCCGAGCGTCAAGCCTGATGATGGGGAGCACGAGAGAAAAATGCGCGACACGGAAGAAGCCTTCGAAAAAGTAAATGAGGATCGGGATGCGCGCGAACGTCCGAAAACTTGAAGCGAAGAAAAGTAATGGCGATCTGCCGATCCTCCCACAGTCCTCACAACGGACTGTGGGATTTTTCATTTCGAAAGCCTGAATTTTGTAGCAGAGTAAGAGCAGATCATTCCTTAAGAGGACACCTTGTGAAAAATGCCAAGTCCGATGCCGATCGAATCAGCGAGCACTTTCGCCGTCTCAAAGATCTCCTCGATATCGAGGCCGAAGAGGAAAAACGGCGCTTCGAAGAAAACCTCGATGACGAGCAGAGCACAAAAAGCGGTGTGTCCCTCCGTTCCCTTGAGATTCTCGAGGAAAATGCAGGACTCGGCGGGCGGCATGTGCTGGTTCTCAAAAAGATCGGTCGCGGCGCTTTGCCTTTCACCACACTCGATTCGGGGAGCCCCGTATTTCTCTCCTACGATCAAGGCGCTAAGAAATCTCTCGCGCGGGGCGTGGTCAAGGAGCGGACTGAGTTGACGATTCATGTCGTCTTTGATGAGCCTCCCGTTGATTCCGAAGAGGCATTGCCTCTTCGTATCGATCTGGCTTTTGACGAGAGCAGCAGAAAAAGGGAACGGCACGCACTCGATAAGGCGATGAAGGCTGATAAAGACCGGCTTGCCGAATTGCGGGACATTCTTTTGGGAGCGAAAGCCCCACGTTTTGAAAACCAGACTGCGGGCACTTTTGAGGCCCTCGATCCGGGGCTGAATGAAGAGCAGCGAGGAGCAGTGTCTCACGCTCTCAGATCCCAGGATGTCGCGATCATTCACGGCCCGCCTGGTACCGGTAAAACAACGACTCTGGTGGAAATCATTCGCCAGACGGTTCGCCGTGGCGAAAGAGTCCTTATCACCGCTCCGAGTAATCTCGGCGTTGATAACATGATTCAAAAACTTGTGGCTGTGGGTGAAAAGGTCGTTCGTATCGGTCATCCGGCCCGCGTGATGCCTGAGCTCCATCCCTATACCCTCGATCAGCAGGTCGAAAAACACGAGGACGCAAGGCTCGCAAGAAAGATGCAAAAAGAGGCAGCCGGACTCTTTCGTCTGGCGCATCGCTATACGAGAAGCCCTCCACCAAAAGGTATGAAGGCCAATCTCTTTCAGGAAGCTCGCGCCCTGATCAATGATGCAAGACAACTCGAGTCTAGGGCCATCGATCGGGTGTTAGACTCGGCATCGATCGTGGCTGCGACCTTGAGCGGCACAGACAGCTTTGTCCTGAGCCGGAGGCGCTTTGATCTCGTGGTCATCGACGAAGCAGGTCAGAGCACTGAGCCGGCCTCCTGGATTCCACTGCTCAAATCCAATCGGTTGATTCTCGCCGGAGATCATCAGCAACTCCCGCCGACGGTGCTGTCGAGAGAGGCTTTGGAGGGCGGCTACGCGAAGAGTATGATGGAACGGCTTAATGCTATAGATTCAGGACTGATCACCAAACGCCTTAATATGCAGTACCGAATGCATGAAGCGATCATGAATTTTTCCTCAGGGGAATTTTATGATAAGGGCCTCATCGCCTTTGAAGGCGTGAAATCCCGATTGCTCAATGACCTTTCAGGCTTTAAGGCTTTGCAGCTGGGAGAGGGAGATCATCCGATCGACTTTGTCGATACAGCAGGGGCTGGGTACGAGGAGGAGGTGGAGTCTGACAGTGGCTCACGCCTCAATCGGCAAGAAGCGAATTTTGTCGGGAGAAAAATTGACGTGCTTCTAGCCGCTGGCTTGAGAGGCGAAGACATAGCCGTGATCTCCCCGTACTCGGCCCAGGTGAGGCTTTTGCGCGAGCGTTTTGCTGATCCGACTCTTGAAATCGATACAATCGATGGCTTTCAAGGTCGTGAAAAAGAAGCAGTGATCATCACGCTCGTTAGGAGCAATGATGATCAGGAGATCGGATTTTTGAAAGAAACGCGGCGGATGAATGTGGCGATGACGAGAGCGAAACGCTATCTCCTGATCATTGGCGATAGTGCGACTCTAAGCTCAGATCCCTTCTTTCAAAGAATGATTTCTTATATGGAAGAGATCGGCGCCTATCGCTCTATCTGGGAGCTGGCGCCCGAACTCATGGAAAGTTGATCATGCCGCGGCTTTAGGCGGAAGCATAAAGAAGCGGGCCATGGCCACGAGGAGGAGACAGGCTGCGGCGCCGCAAACCCCGACCCAGTTCCAGCGACTCCAGGCCCAGGTGCCGACGAGAGAGCCGAGCGCGCCTCCCGAGAAGTAGAA
>SEDW01000509.1 GCA_004193325.1 Pseudomonadota bacterium
TCACACCCAGCGGCGGGGAAAGATGGTTTTGGTGGACCGGCACCGTGTTTCAACGAAAACTCTATTTAAACGGCCGGGATATCTCGGATCAGAAGAAAAAAGCGCGCCTGCTTGAGCGTATGAACGAAAGTTATGAAATCATCAACTCTGTTTCCAATGTCGGCATCTGGGACTGGGACGTCCCCCAGGATAGTCTGCGTTGGAGTCCTCGCTTCTATCAGCTTCTTGGATTTCGCGATCGCGAGTTCGATAGCACAATCGATAATTACATGAATCTCGTCGATGCTGCTGATCGCGACAAGTTGACGAAACGGATCAATAATCGCTTTGTGGGAACACCTAGAATTGACGATGAAGTTAGGCTCAAAACCAAATCCGGAACTTATCGATGGTTTCGAATCATGGGTGTGGTCATCACAAACAGCGCGGGTAATATCACCCGTATCATGGGCTCCATTCAGGATATCCATCCGATTAAACAGGCCGAGGAAAACGCAGAAATCAAACTTTCGCGATATCTTGGAGAGCTGCAGAGATCAAACCGCGAATTGGAGCAATTCGCCTACATAGCCTCGCACGATTTGCAGACCCCGCTGAGGCACATCATGTCCTTTACGAATCTTTTGACGAAAAAGCTCAAACTCGATGACGATCCAGAATCGGCTCAATGGTTGATCTACATCAACCAAGGCGTTCGGCAGATGGAGCAGTTGATTCTTGATCTTCTCGCTTATTCCCGCATTCGAAAAGACGAGTTCAAAAGAGAAAAAGTTGATCTTAACGAAGTCATCCAGGCTCTCAGGGATGTGAACCACGATCTTGAAAAGTCTGCGAGACTTGAGGTTTCTCATCTTCCAATTGTCACGGGATATACCACTCATTTAAGGCAACTCTTTCAAAATCTCATTGGCAATGCTGCCAAATTCAGTCGTCCCAATGTTGCCGTTGAGATCAAAATCTCAGCAGAGGAAAACGCCGACGAGTGGATTATTGCGATTCAGGATAACGGAATTGGTATCAATGAGGACCAATTCGAAAGAATTTTTCAGTTGTTCCAAAGACTCCATCCTAAAGGCCGTTACGAGGGTACTGGAATCGGACTCGCGATCTGTAAGAAATCGGCTGAGCTCCACGGAGGAAGGATTTGGCTCGAGTCCACCGTGGGCAGCGGCACCACCTTTTATGTATCTCTCAACAAGCAGGAGTCGACCTATGATCAAGAGTGAAGCGGCAAGGCCCATTCGTATTCTGCTCGCCGAAGATGAACCGGCAGACATCGAACTGGTGAAGCAGGCATTCAAGCAGACCAAAATTATCGGCGAACTTTCGATCGTAAATGATGGGATAGAGCTTCTGGAGTTTCTCCGCAAAGAGGGCAGATTTGAACAGGTATCAACGCCGGATCTTATCCTCCTCGACTTGAATATGCCGAGGATGTCAGGGCGCGAAGCCCTGGCTGAAATTCGAAAGGATCCAAGAATCACGAGTCTACCCGTGGTGGTCATGACCAGTTCGTCCTCTGAGGAGGACATCGTCAAGAGTTATGAGCTTCACGCGAACTGCTTCGTGAGAAAACCGCTCGCGATGCCAGAATTCGAAAAGATCGTGACCGAGATCGAATATTTCTGGTTCTCAATCGTGACTCTGCCTCGCTACGGCGAGAGTTGATCTTTGCTTATGGGAAATGGTTTTGTTCGAGGATTGATTTTGAAGAGCTGAAGGCGCAGCATCGACCATAGACTGCCCGTCTAACCGAATAGAGGCCGTGAACGTCATGAAACTTTCATCGTTACGTATCGTGTCTAACAATGTCCCGCAGATTGCGGAATTCTATGAAACGCTCACCGGAATAAAGGCGGTTGGTGATGCTGATTATGTGGAGTTTCAAGCCTATGGAAGCTGTCTCGTCTTCTGCAGCAGGCGGTCTTTGGAGAGTTATCAGCCGGGAACCGGACTCGAAACCGAGAGTCATTCGGTGATACTGGAGTTTGAAGTCGCTGATGTGGATGCCGAGCGGCAGCGCTTGTCACTTATCGTCAAAGATTGGGTACAGGAGCCAACCAATCATCATTGGGGGAGTCGATCGATGCTGCTGAAGGATCCTGATGGAAATCTGATCAATCTCTTTGCGCAGATTAATTAGGCTGATGGTCAACGATGAGGAATGGACACACAGAAAGTTGTGCCGCTCTCCTGATTACTCTCGACACGAACGGTTCCGCCCATTTCCTGCGTCAGACCGCGGACAACCGTGAGTCCGATGCCCCAACCCTTTTGAGAGCCGACCAGAGCGGATTCGGATCGGTGAAAGAGCGCGAAAAGATTGTCGAGTTCTCCCTGAGGAATGACCGGGCCTCGATTGTTTACCGATATCTCAATGCCCTTGGGGTGAACTGCAAGGGACACGACTATGCGTTGATTCACATCGCCATACTTTACAGCGTTGCCGGCAAGGTTTTCGATAATGCGGCGAATCCGGTCGCCGTCCCATTCGCCAAGAATTTCGCCAGTGATATCCAAATGAAATTCTTTTTTGTGAACCTTTTTTAACGATTCAACCGTAGAACCCACGATTTCGACAATATCACCGCTCGTCATATCGAGGGGAATGGATTCGCCGGCCTTAAAACGACTCGAGGTGAGAAGATCCTGAATCATCCTGTCAGCTCGATCGATGTTTTTCGAAATCATGCTGAGAAGATTTTCTTTGTCTTCGGGCGAGGTCTCTCCGTAGCCCAGGACTTCCGCGCCCATCTTGGCAATGCTTAGGGGATTTCTAAGGTCGTGCGAAAGCGCGATCATCGTTTTTTCCCGCAGATCCTTCTCGGTTTTTAGCTCAAGGATTTGCATGCGAAGATGGATCTCGGTCATCACCGATGCGGTGAGTTCTTTGAGCAAGAGGATATCCTGCTCGTGCCAGGGACGAGGCTTAACGTCCACAGCGCAAAACGCGCCGAGCACATGGCCATTCTCGAGTTGCATGGGAATAGCCATGAAGGCACCAATTCCCCAAGGCCCAATCGTTGGGTGGCTCTTGAGCAATGGATCCTGGCTAGCATCTTCGGCAATGATGCTTTCGCGATTTAATGTGTAGCGGCATATAGAGTCGGTGATAGGAACATGTCTCGACTCCTGATA
>SEDW01000510.1 GCA_004193325.1 Pseudomonadota bacterium
CCCAGATAGGAGCATAGCGATTTTCATAAATAACCCTTCCGTTGAAGGCGGTCGGTTCTATAGACACGGGGATTGATCTATCACAGGAGAAATGAAGGGAAAAGAGAAGTTTGCGGCGCGAGGGCCGCAGTGGGGAGAGGTCAATAAAATCAGGACTTAACGCTTGCCAACTTTGGGGCCTTGGTTGAGCGAGAAGTCTCCGGAAACGGATTCGAAATGAACATTTGACCGCGGCTGAGGATCTGAACCCGCCTTGCCACTCATCTCTTTGTTGCCGAGGCCTTCCTTGAGAGTGCCGCCTTCGGGCAGGCCATTGAAGTCGCCTGAGATGCTGTGCATATCGTAGGTGAACGATACGGATTCCGGAACCTGCAAATTCATTGACCCAGAAACGGTTTGAGTGTGAATGACCTTAAAGGGATATTTCACCTCCAAGTCGATATCAGCCGACACCGAGTGCAGAGTGATATCTTGCGGCTGTTGAACGGACAATCCCGCCAAGACTCGCAGATCACCCGAGACCGTGTTGACCTCAAGAGATTCACTCGGCCAGGTCTCAAGCGCAATATCTCCCGATGCAGATTCAAGCTGAATCTTCGTGAGGTTCATCACTTCGCCTATTCGGACTTCGCCAGAAATGGTCTTGAGGTACAGCTCGCCTTTATAGGAGTCGGGAATAGTGAGTTCAGCAGTATCGGCTCCACCGGCCATCAACTGGATGACCATCTTTTTCCCTTCTTTTTGCACCTTCCAGCCTTTCTGGGCACCGGTCAGAGTCAGCTTATAGCTATCGGCGGAGTTGATCACCTGCCAGTCTGTTGAAACGGAAAGGATCTCGATCCTGGTTACTCCATCCATTGGAGGCAAGTCCGTCGTCACATCCCCGACCTTAGTGCTGGTCGTCGTGGTCGTGGTGTGGGTCGAAGACTTATGGGTAAAACTGAAGTCATCGAAACTGAAATCGATATTGTTTTCGCCTTTGGCCAGCGAATCTTTGATTGCGACTTCAAGGCAGCCGTGTTCACAGCGACTGTCAAAGTATGCGCCGAGGCCAAAGAACAGGATGATGAGGGCGAAGAGGGCCGCTACAAATTTGAAATTAATCTTGAGCATAAGCCCTCCCTAGGCAGTGACTAAGTTAATGTTGAGGCGGATATATTTTTGTATGCCATTGATCGACAGACGGCTGACCGTGTAGAGCGCGACCAATCCAATGCTTCCAACCAGAGCCGTACCCAAGGAGTAAAAGAAGAGGGCAAACTGCGTTGATACGTTGGGCAACACGAGTTCCGAAAGCCCTCCGAATAGGCTCACTATTGCAAAGACACCACCGAGAAAGGTCAAGATTCCAAAGAGGAACCAGCCCACGCAGAGTATAAAAGCGAAGATAAGCACCGGCCAAAGAATGAAAAAGAAATTAAAGAAGAGCAGCGAGAACATGATGATGAGTCCGCTACCAAGGTGATAGAAGCTCTTCCCTACCCCTTGGCCTTTGGTAGGCGTTTGCCACTGCTCAAAGTGATAATCGGCAACATAAGTGCGTGCTATCCCTTTGGGATCGCCAAAGGCCTTTGCAATATCCTCTTCGCTCTTGCCGCGCTCTTTACCTTCAAAGAAATGGGAGCGGTATTCACCGAGAATATCTTCGCGTTGGTCCAGCGGAAGGGAGCTAAGCGCCCTTGTAAGTTCTGTTATAAATTCCTGCTCGTTCATGGCTGGTCAACCTCCTCTAATAAGCGATTCATCGATGCCGAAAAACTTTCCCATTCCTGTCTCTGCTCGAGATAAATGGTCTTACCCCTCTCGGTGAGACGATAGTATTTCCGAGGCGGACCCTGATCGGATTCCTTGAGATAACTATCGAACAGTCCATCATTGAGGCATCGGCGCAGCAGGGGATAGATGGTGCCTTCACTTATGTCGATGTGACGAGATATGATCTCGACCAATTCATAGCCATAACGGTCAGCTCGAGACAAAGCGCCTAAGACGCAGAGCTCTAAGGTGCCTTTTTTAAGTTGAGTACTCATCGATAGCTCCTCTCATTTCTCAAATTAACACCTAGTAGCTTGCATTGCAAGGTAGATCATCAACTTGAGGATTGGCCCGCCTTTGATCAAAGTGAGCTTGCCGAAAGACCGAGTCATCTTGTATGGTAGCGGCTCTTCAACGAGGAGGCCCAGATGGATCTCGACACTCACGAGCAAACAGAAACAGGCGAACGGGTAAAACCAATCATCGTCGAACAATATGAACATTTAGAATCGGGTTTAAAAGTTAAACTCCGTGACGTTACGATTTATTTGACGAACGAGGACGACTTCGGTCTCGATCCCAAAGACTTTTCTGCCGCCACACATGAATACGCCATTCCCAAATTTGAAATGGCTCGCATCTACATCCTGGTCTGCGCCATGACCGGTGACCGACTCGGATTTAACCCCTTCGATCGCAATGTGGATCCTGTTTACGAGATCTACGAACGCGCTTATCAAAAGCTCGTCAAGACAGAGCGCGACCGTTCGCTCTTTCTTGGAATCGCGAAGGTCGGCCAAGAATGTGGCTTCCTAAGCGAAGCCCAAGTCGAAGCCTCGCACTGAAACTCCTTGGGCGGATTGCAAAAAACTGCTAAAAGACGGGCGTGAAACGCCCTCTTTTCTCTTTCACTGCAGTCTTTTGATATCCGTCACGGAGGTCCCGGTCGATGAATACTTCTTCGAAGCCTTTGGCACTACTTTCTGTCACCGATAAAACTGGAATCATCGAATTCGCCCGCGCACTGAACGAGCTGGGTTTTGAGATTCTCTCCACCGGTGGGACAGCAAAACTTCTTCAAGATGAAAACATCGCATGCACCGAAGCCGCAGCCTACACCGGCAGCCCTGAAATCCTTGATGGTCGGGTTAAAACTCTTCATCCCAAGATCCATGGCGGAATCCTCTACGACCGCAACAAGCGAAGCCACGTTCAGCAGATCAAAGAGCAGGGCATTCGCCCCATCGATCTCGTTGTCGTCAATCTCTATGCTTTCGAAAAGAAAGCTCTCGAGCAAAAACTCGATCTCCCGAAGGCAATCGAATTCATTGACATCGGCGGGCCTTGTATGCTTCGCGCTGCGGCCAAGAATTATCTCTC
>SEDW01000511.1 GCA_004193325.1 Pseudomonadota bacterium
CCGGCTCTGATGGGTTGTACTGTGATCTGGAAGCCATCTCCCACCTCGATGCATTCGACCTACGTGGCGCTTGAAATTCTCGAAGAAGCAGGCCTTCCAAAAGGTGTGATCAACATGCTACCCGGTGATCCGCAGATCATCAGTGATGTCGTGCTCAAGCATCCCGAACTCTCCGGTATTCACTTCACGGGTTCGACGCCAACCTTCAACCACCTCTGGAAAGAAGTGGCCAAAAACATCGAGACCTATAAGAATTATCCGAGAATCGTCGGTGAAACAGGCGGCAAAGATTTTATCTTTGTTCATCCTTCAGCCGATCCTCAGGAAGTCGTGACCGGTATGGTTCGCGGCGCCTTTGAATTTCAGGGGCAAAAGTGTTCGGCGGCATCCCGCGCCTTCGTTCCGAAAAGTCTTTGGTCCGACGTTCAGGAACGCCTCGTTAGCACAGTAAAAGAACTGAAGATTGGTGACATCGAAGACTTCACCAACTTTTTAGGCGCGGTCATCGATCAACGTAGCTTTGACAAGATCAAAGGCTACATCGATTCGGCTAAAAACACCCCGGATGCGAGCATCCTCGTCGGCGGAACCTGTGACGACAGCGTGGGCTTTTTTATCCATCCGACAGTGATCCATGCAAAAAATCCCGACTTCAAAACTATGAAAGAAGAGATTTTTGGCCCGGTTCTAACAGTTTATGTCTACGAAGATAAGGACCTCGACGGAGCGATTCGCCTCTGTGATGAAGGCAGTCCTTTTGCGTTGACTGGTGCCATCTATGCCAAAGATCGTCATGCGATCCACTACCTGACCCGCGCCTTTGAACACAGCGCCGGTAACTTCTACGTCAACGACAAACCAACCGGTGCAGTCGTTGGGCAGCAACCCTTCGGCGGCGGTCGTCGCTCGGGCACCAACGACAAGGCCGGCAGTATCTTCAATCTGATGCGCTGGGCTTCTTTGCGCACAATTAAAGAAAACTTTACGCCGTTTACAGATTACCGTTATCCCTTCATGAAGAATTGAGCCGGGGTCATCCCGTCCTTGACAGGGCATAGGTGATATGTTTCGATACGGAACGTGTTTTAAAGTGAATTCTGACGTTTACCCAGAAGGAAAACATCATGGCAGTATTAGTTAACAAACAAGCTCCTGACTTTAGCGCACAAGCCGTCATCAACGGTGAAATCCAGGACATCACTCTTTCCCAGTTCAAGGGCAAGAAAAACGTTGTTCTCTTTTTCTATCCACTCGACTTCACATTCGTTTGCCCAACTGAGCTCCACGCGTTTCAAGAGAAACTCGGCGAGTTCAAATCAAAAAATACCGAAGTCCTCGCAGTCTCGATCGACAGCGTTCACGCACACTCGGCCTGGCTCCGTACATCACAGGACGACGGCGGAATCTCTGGCATCACTTACCCAGTGATCTCAGACATTCACAAGTCGATCGCTCGTGACTACGACGTTCTTCATGAAGACGGCGTGGCTCTTCGCGCAACATTCCTTATCGACAAATCTGGCAAAGTCCGTCACCAGACTGTTAACGATCTACCACTAGGCCGTAACATTGATGAGTATCTTCGTCTCGTCGACGCTGTTGCTTTCAACGAAAAGCATGGCGAAGTCTGTCCAGCTAACTGGAAAGAAGGCGAAAAAACCATGCGTCCAGACCGTGAAGGTCTGAAGAGCTTTTTCAACAGCTAAGACTTAGGTCCAGGCTGTTAAGCGAAAAGGGTCTCCTGCCAGCGGCGGGAGACCCTTTTTCTATAGTCTGTAAAAGGATTAGAAACCTGAGTCAGTCAATCTCTGCTCGACCGCAACGGTGCGGCCCAGGTTGAAATTGAGGCGAAGCTTTTGCTGATTATTGGCGAGTTTACGTTCTTCGCCAGAAAAGCTCCACTTCGATACAGCGGCGACAGCGGCTTCGTCAAAGACTTGCGGTGGACTCGATTCGGTCACCCGCAGGTTTTGAACGCTGCCATCTTTTGAGACGCGAAAGCTAAGAGTTACAAAGCCTTCAATTTTCTGAGCGGCGGCTTCCGCAGGATACTGTGGGAAGAATTTGATTCGCGGCTCGTCCTTCTTATCCTCTATCCGGACGATTGGCTGAATCTTGATATCAACTTCCCCAGAGCTCGCCAAAGCTTTTGAGTTGCCTTCGATTTTGTTCTTCATCGACACGGCAAAGGCCTTCGCTTCGTTCTGTTTGACCAGATTTTGAAACGGCAGGCTGACTGCGAGAGTCAGAACAAAGCCGACAATACCGCTCACGAGGTATTTCATAGCTCTTCCTCCTTCTGGGTGACTCTTGATTTCAGTAACGCACCGAAACCTCAATCCGTGTTTCGGCCTTTTGCTAAAAATCTTAAGGACCCTTGGTGGACCGCGAAGAATGTACTAGGACTTTTACTTCTCATATCAGCAGCCTAGCGTTTCTATACATTTTTTCGAAACAACTTTCCGATATAGGAATTTTTAAATCCTTACCCGATTCTTACGCACGTATTTGGACCAACTGCCACTTCCTCTCTTTATCCGAATAAACAAACCAATCCAGCTGCCTGGACCAGGCGCTGCCCTCCAAAGACTCTTTGAGAAAGCTCCGCGAGCGGCTGATCAGTTTTGAAAGACTCCCATCCTGTGATTCCAGGAGCCTGGGACTGGCTTCCTGAGCTCCGAGGCGGCCCGGGAGCTGATAGACGTGGCGACGCAAATCCTCCCGGTTCATGCCCTGACCATCCCTATCAGAATTGATCATGGCCTCGACCAGCATGCGCGTCTTCTTCCTCCCATGGAGGGCGACGATGTGCTGACCGATGTGAAGGTTCGAACCTTTGAGTGCAATGTGCGAAGAGATTGAGTTCTGCATGAGATGCTCCTTTGTTGGAGGAGCTGTCTTAGGGCAGAGAGGCTTTGTCTCGCAAGAGGAAGCTCTAACCCGGACGGGCTAAGCGTTTCTCTCCTTTTTTGAGAAGAGAAACAGCCCGAAGGCTTTGCCTGAAAGATCAATGGGAAAGGATGGGAGAGGAAGAGGAAAATCAAAAGAGAAAGGGGCTGCGAACAAACACCCAAACCTTAGAAGCGTGGGAGCTCTTCGACATGAATGATGCGGACATTTTCATGGCG
>SEDW01000512.1 GCA_004193325.1 Pseudomonadota bacterium
CTATCGCCTTTGCCGGCGATCCTGTGTCACAGGCGATTGCTTTTGTGGGAGCCTCCATCATCGCGCCAGGATTCGAGCCCATTTCCAAAATGAGTTTAGGCATCGTTTTAAAGCGTTGGCCGCTCATTCGCGGCGGAGGCATTGCGATGCTTGGAGGATACGCTACGCTCATCGCAGCCGCTTTTATGGGTTTCAAATTTCTCGACTATTTTCATATTACAACAATTGATGAGATTCGAGCGCTTCCGATAATGGAGACCCTAACTGGGGCAAGTAAAGATTCTCTGGTTCACTCTATCTGTGCAGCTGTCGCTGGTACTCTGGTAATCACATCGCTAAGAGACACGTATGTGGTAGGGCCTCTTATCGTATTGGTGATGATCCCAAGTAGCGCTCTTACGGGAATCGCCTTAGGTGCTGGGGATTTTGCGCTCGCAGCCGAGGCATTTGCCCGCGTGGCGATTGATGTGGGTCTTATCATAGGAGCCGGTTGTCTAGTCTATTTATGGAAACAAATAGCCAAACACCGCCGGGAACCTCTGCCCTGAGACGCTTATAAAATAACAAAAGAAAAGCCCCGGCCAACGGCCAGGGCTAAAAGTAACTTAGTCTAATTACTACTTACTAATTTCAACTATAAAATATCTGATTTCGCCGCAGTCAAGACCACAAGTGGAAACAAACACAGCAAACGCCAAAAGGCATTGCATCATGTTCCTTTTTTTGCGAAATGCGATCTCTACGACTTCAAAGCCTCTCTAGTAACAACTGCATTAGAAACCATATTGGTTTGGATAGTTGAAAAAATATTCATGTTTTAAATATCCAGAAGAATCGATTGCATACGCTTTAACTTGGTGGAAATACTACTTGGAAGAAAGTACGTCTTCCTAAGTAATCATCATATGCCATAAATGTGCTTTGTGTCATGGCTAGCGCTGTTCGATGTGATGATCGAGATGATCTTTATGAACGATATTTTCCCTTAGTCCATAGGCCAACGCGTTCTGGCGCTAATAGTCTGTCGCAATATTGAAGGAAATTCATGAACTCTCATAAGTCAGATTCCGCCTTGGACCATCGGCAAACTTCAACTTTACTGAAAGAATTAACGCCCGAGATCATCGAGCGATGGAGGGAGCTGGCCCTTCAAAATATTTCGGCTGCTTCAAAGCAATCAAAGCCTCAGCTGCTTGATTCTTTGCCAAGATTTTTAGATCTTCTCGCCGCAGCAGTTGACAGAAAAAGCTTAGTAGGTGACGGGGAAAATATTTTAAATGTCGCAAAAGCTCATGGAGAAGAGCGTGTAACGCTAAAAGAATATACGCTCGAAGCCGTAGTGTATGAGTATCTGCTCTTGAGAATGGCAATTGTGGAAACCCTCGAAAAAGAAGCTTTGCTCGCAAAAGACGTTTTGGGCCTCATACATAGGTTTATTGACGATGGCATAGGAAGGGCTGCCGTTTCCTATTCGGCTCTTCAAAGCCTTAGAAATGATGAATTACTTCGTCAGCGCGATGAGCTTCGGGAGCAGATTATCGAAGCCGTTAAGGTCGCTCGCGTTGGCTTCTACAGCTGGGACATCTCGAGTGATCTCATATCGTTTAGCGAGCAGATGCAAAAAGACTGGGGAATAAACGCAAATACCCGCTTAGAAGGCGTTATTGATTTCATTCATCCTGACGACCGCGAAAGCGTCAATACCTTGATCTCGGAGGCGATTAAGAACCATAGCCTTTATCAAGCCGAGTATCGAGTAATCAGGCCAGACGGGCGAATGGTATGGATCGAAGCCAAGGGGGAAGTAAGCTATACAAGCGAGGGAAATCCTTTAAAATTCATCGGAACTTCGATTGATATCACAGATCGCAAAGGGGCCGATCTTGATCGCGAACGTATCAGTAATTTAAAAAATGAATCGCTTCAGAGACTAGTCAGTCTATTCGATAAAGCGCCTTTTCCGATCGCAATTATTGAGGGACCAGACCACACGTTTCTTTTTGCAAATCTTCAATACAGTTCCTATTTTTTGAGCGGACAGCCTTTCTTAGGCAAAACAGTCGAGCAAATGCTTCCGACGGCTAAGACTCTGGGCTTTATAGATCTTCTTGATAAGGTCTATAAAACCGGAGAGGCATTCATCGGCAAAGAAGTAGAATTCTCGTTTGTAACTCCTGAGGGCATTTTTAAAAAATCAACTCTTAACTTGATCTATGAAGCCGTGCGCGATTCCGATGGAAAAATCATGGGAATCTTGGCAGCGATCACAGACGTGACAGAGCAAGTAGAAGCCCGAAAGCTCGTCGAGCTGGAGCGAAATAAACTCGAAACCATCCTCACAAATTCGCCAGCAGCCATCACGCTCTGGCGAGGCAAAGATTTTATCTATGAGCTCTTTAACGACGCCTATCAATCCCTATTTCCCGATAGAAAGCTTTTTGGTCGGCCTGTCTTCGAAGTCCTTCCCGAGGCTTTAGATCAAGGATTCCCCAAGATCCTTCGAGACGTTTTTGAAACGGGCGAGCCATTTTACGGAACCGAAATTCCCTTCGAAATGAGCTTCAGCGAAGAAGGGAATATTGAGATTCGCTATTTTGATCTCATTTACGTCCGCATTGATGCAGCCGAGGGAGAGCCTTACGGCGTTTATAATCACGCGATAGATGTGACCGAAAGAGTGACGGCTAGAAAAACCTTTGAGCTATCATCAAAAATCGTTGAAGAAAGTCGGGCCGATCTCAAAGATACTCTTGAAAGTATGAGCGACGCTTTTTTCTCTGTCGATGAGCATTGGACTATCACACAGGTGAATTCCACCATGCTCCGAACTGCTCAAAGGCCAGCCTCCGAACTTTTAGGAAAAAACTTTCTCGATGTTTTTTTTCCGACTCCAGAGGATAAAAAAACAAGTTACTGGACGGAATATCACCGGGCGATGAACGATCGCGTGCCCGTATCCTTTATTGATAATTATAAGCCACTTGACCTATGGACCCAGGTTAGAGCGTTTCCCAAATCGAGCGGTGGGCTTGCGATTTTTTATACCGACGTCGGTCAGGCGAAAAAAGCAGAAAAACTGCTTGCTGCGGAGCGGCAAAAACTCGAATCCATGATTAGTCTATCTCC
>SEDW01000036.1 GCA_004193325.1 Pseudomonadota bacterium
TCGACGATGACGAAGCGATAAGGCTTGAGATTGCCGTGATCGGGTGCGGTGGCCGCGATGTTGAGGATCTGTTCGATCTCGTGGCGCCCGGGTTTCGGATCGTGAAGGATGGAAGCGCTCCGGCGCTTCCATAAAAATTCATAAGCGGAATTATTTTCTACTGCCATAAAAAATCCTTGTATTTTGACCGATCAAATTCCAGCATCGTAAGTAACGACTATGCCTTGATCTCTCGAAATCTGTTTTGGACTCTTGTCGTTATTCAGTTCGAGATAGTAGAGTTGCCAGCCCACACCAAAGCCTGCAAAGACCTGGCGCAAACCGAAGAACAGATTTGCTTCTAAACTTCCTTTCGGGAGGATGGCAAGACTTTTATTCTCGGCCAGATTCTCGTTGGGCAGCTGGTCGATCGTATTGGCGATTGCCGCTGTATCCTCAGCTGACAGAATGTATTTTGCGGAACCCGACATGCCGAGCTTCCAGAAGATATTAAGAGAGGTCAGGGCCTTCAGATAGTTGGTGTCGACCGTGGTGATCTTTTGCATCGGACTCACCTGATCGACTCGACCGGAATATTCGGTTGTGGAATGACCCGGACCAAAATCGAGTGAGAAACTCAGGAAAGGAAAAGCCACGCGGGCGTGGAGCCAGTGATCCACATCCTCAATTGAGGGATGAGACTCTTTACCTTCTTTTACCGTATAAGACGTAAGAGTGTAGTGGGTCGAAAGAAAGGGCAGGATCAAGAGTCCAAAATCATTTTGAAAACGAGTGGAACTGAGATCGACGAAGAGATTTTTGTCGTGATCAATTTTGCCCTGACCGATGTCGAGGCTATAACGAAAGGCTTTGTAATAGAAGCGCGCGAGCCCACCGTACCAGTGACGATTGAAGCCGGTACTTTCCGTTTCGTCGATCGATTTGTTCTTGGCCTTCACACTTCGGCTGCCCCAGGTGTAGCTCGCATAGGGTTCGATCGTGATGCCGGGATTGCCTGGAATGAGAGGGATGCCGTGCACACGGGCGCCCAGGCCAATTTCGGAGGAGACCGTATCGTATTTTACGCCGCCCAACTCGGTTTTGCGTGCGCGTGCCCCAAGGATCGGCCCAAGATTCCAATCAAATTTATCTGAAGGCCAGTCCGGAAAAAGAACGGACGATTGACCGGCATCGGCATCGTATTCTTCTCCGGCTTGCTCTTCATTCGTATTGAGAGGCTTTTGCTTGCGACGCTCGGCTTTCAGAGGCAGAGAAACGGCGAGAGCGGAGACGAGGAGAGTTTGGCTAATGAGCTTAGTCTTGGTCATGGACTATCCCTGGCTGAGAAAATGGAAAGGTCCTTCTCAAGCGATAGGCGAAAAGGTCTCTATTTATACCATTTTTGAAAGCTTGGAACGAAAAAAAAACCTCCTCTTTGCGCATCCGGGATTCTGAGAATCCCAGGATGATCGAAAGAGAAGGCTTTAAAGGATGAGACTTATTTCGTTTTGAGAATCGATTTTATTGTTTTGATTCCCGCCGCTTTTTCAAGAGCATCAAGTCGAGTGAGGATCGAGCTCAAATCAGGTGTGGCACCTGTTTCGCCGCGTGGACCTCGCGCGCCTTCCGGACCTTGGGCACCTGTGTCACCCTTAGCGCCTTGAGCACCAGTGGCACCACTTTCGCCTTTAGGACCACGAGCACCTTCGGCACCGGCTGGACCGATTGGACCTTGGGGACCAACTGTCCCGATGCCTGCAGCACCGGTTTCGCCTTTAGCACCTGTTGCACCCGTTGGGCCGGCAGGACCTGTAGGACCAGCAGGGCCTGTGGATCCGGCAGGACCGCTTTCACCGCGACTACCCTTGGCACCATCGATACCTTGATCGCCTTTAGGGCCGATGACACCCGTAGGACCGATTGGACCTTGATCGCCTTTAGGACCAGTAGGACCAACAGCACCTGTATCACCCTTGTCGCCTTTTACACCTTGTGGACCGGTTTCACCGCGAGGACCGGAAGGACCGGCAACGCCTGTATCACCTTTTTCGCCTTTGGCTCCATCAGGACCGACTGGACCGAGAGCACCGACCGCGCCTGTTGCACCGATAGGACCGGCAGGACCCGAGAGACCCATCGCACCGATTTCGCCGCGATCGCCTTTATCGCCTTTAAGACCCTGAACACCTTGTGCACCGGTATCGCCTTTGAGACCTTGCAGACCTTGAGCACCCTGCACGCCGTCGCTGCCCTTGGGACCCTGAGGACCGATCGCACCGATATCGCCGCGATCACCTTTAGCTCCAGCAGGACCGACTGCACCTGTGAGGCCGATATCACCCTTGGCACCGGCAGCACCTGTGGCACCCGTTGCGCCAGTGGCACCTTTTTCGCCTTGAAGACCAGGAAGACCGGCAGGACCGAGATCACCACGATCGCCTTTGAGACCTTGAATACCTTGAGCGCCGCGATCACCTGTAGCACCGACGTCGCCTTTGAGACCTTGAATACCTTGAGCGCCAGTGTCGCCTTTCATACCTGGGAGACCGGTTGCACCGATATCACCTTGCAGACCGCGTGGACCGATTTCGCCGGTGTCGCCTTTAGGACCGCGAGCACCATCAGCACCTGTTGCGCCTTTGACTCCGTCCGCTCCTTTTGGACCTTCAGGGCCTTGTGGACCGAGGAGACCTTGCGGGCCAGTTGCACCACGTGCACCGGTAGGACCTTCTTCACCTTGCAGACCGCGAAGACCTTGCGTTCCGTTAGGACCGGCAGGACCTTCTGCACCGCGTAGACCTTGAGGACCGACAGGACCACTTGGACCGATAGGACCCACGTCACCGCGAGCACCTTGCGAGCCATCAGCCCCTTTAGGACCGATCACACCCTGCGGACCGACAGGACCTGTTTCTCCACGAGCACCGGCAGCACCAGTAGGACCGCGAGCACCGACAGCGCCTGTGGCACCGGCAGGACCTTGCGCTCCTGTTTCGCCTTTGCCGCTCAAGGGCATAAAGTCGAGATTTTGCTCAGTGCCTTTCAATGTGAAACCAAGCGAAAGATTCGCCGGGTCCATTTGAAGAATGGAATTATCGATTGGAGTTTGTTTGCCGAGGAGCAAAAGAACCTGACAGGATTCGTTGATCAGCACCTGATGATTTTCGGGACCCCAGAGGACGCGGCCGCCGATTCCTTCACGGATTGTAACCGATACATTTTCTTTACAGCTGGTCGTAGCGCAGCTGCAAATTGGATTCGCCAGAACAACTGTGCCGAGGCCTGCTGCCTGCAAATGATTCGCGCGTGTAGTGATTTGCGAGCCAAAGGTTGGTTCGTTTGTATCGTGTGTACCGGAGCCGTTCCAGTCGAAGCTCAAAGCTGCGGCGGGAGAGTAGTCCCCTGTGGCTTCGATTACGCCTTTGCAGCGCCAACCGTCGTCATTGGTGCCCTGGCACTCGAGTTCGTTGAAGTCGAGCTGCGGATTGAGAAGAAGATTTTTGCCTTCCATCAACACGGCACGTTCCATTAGCCATTCTTTGCCCTGCTCAGCTTTTTTGGACTTCAGGTTCACCTGAAATCTCAAACCTTCGGCATAAGCGGATCCGCTGAGGAATGCCGCTGCAATTCCTGCCACGAATAATTTCGCGATCGATAGTCTCATTCAATACCTCCTTCAAAAGCTCGCCATTACTCGGCTCGTTTTAGAGAAGGGCAACGTAAAATTTAATCAGGGGGCATGGGATAAAAGGGGAAAATATTCGACTAGGTCTATGATTATCGAGCGTTTGAAGGAGCCGTTTAGAAATGGGAATTGTGGGCTTAAGGCGGCCTTTATCCCAGTTAGCTAAGGGGCTTAGGGAGCTGGGAATTATTTTCAGGCGTAAGAATCGTTTGCGATTAATCAAAAGCCGTTTCGAGTCTTAGCATTTGACAGAGAAAAATCTTGGAACCGCGGGAGCCCTGATTCAGATCGATAGGAATCTTGGTGTAGAGATTCGGACAGGCGATATCCGCACTTTCGCCTTTGACGATGGCGATCTCTCTGAGTCGCATCCGGCCCTGACTCACGCCCGCTTCGCAGGCATCTGCAATGCAGGGACGAAGATCTTTGGCGAGGTAAATAAAGTCACCGCCCACGCCCTGATTCATATCCCCATTACTCGGTTGGATTGCCCGGACATAGTGGCTAACACATGTTTCATTTGTGCTCTTGCGGCAACCTTCATTCCAGGCGAGCGGATTCTCGAGAGTGGCGGTTTCCACCGTTAAGCCTTCGATAGCCCCTTTCGAGTCCCGAAGGGAATCGGATTTTCCATAGCAAAGAAAGATGTAGGGGCCACCTGCAAAATGATTGAGATCGACATCGAGTTTTCCATAGCCGGGAGGGCAGGGGATCGCCTCCTCCGTGCCGGAGATGAGAGCAATGTTTTGCACGTAAGGCGTGTACTGCCGGAGATCGGGGGATTTTGGCCAGACGGGATAGAACGTTTCGCTCTCGCTCTCGTTCCCCTCATTGCTTGCGCCTTCGGGCACAACCGTCTGGGCCCGCAGGCCGGGCGAGGCAAGGCAAAAACCAATCAGACAGAGAATGATGATCCGCATGCACAACTCATGGACTGAGGGATGATTCCCCTTGAGGCCCAAGCCTAAGGGCGAGGCGCAGGAAATGACTTTGTTACGAATAATATACCGCAGCTCGGTGGTCGTGAGTTGCCCAGGGGAGGCGGTGGAGAGGACAAAATGAAGGGGGAGGCTGCCCTTGATCTTCAAAGTTCGGTTTAGCTTATAGAAACTCCCACTGCCTCATATTTTTGAAGCGAGGGAGAACGCCTTACTGATTTTTCGAGGAGATGAAGTGAAGATGAATTTTTCTAATCTTCCGCTGATAAAAAATCGGCTTCGGGAGAATGGAAAGATGAAGACGAGGCAGCCCAAGAGCTTCAGCGATTTTTTGTGATGAGAATACGCTCGGCACTGCTCCAGCACTCGTCAAAAAAGATCTGGGTCAATTTTTCTGCGACGCCGTTGACCGGAAATTTGTCGAGAAAAGTGGAAGGCAACCCTGACAATTTTGTTGGAAAAATTCGGCTGACGCATTTCATCGTAAAAATTGAACTTGCCAGCAACAGCATGCTGGCAACGAATTGTCCGCTATCCTGATCATTTCAATATTTATCAACTCACGCTGATCGAATCCTCATCGGACAGATAAATTAAAAACTTTCCAATATCTTTAGAAAAACTTTACCGTCCGGAAAAGTCCGGGAAATTTTCTGAAAAGCTGATGAAAGCCTTTATTCGTAGAGTTTTAATGCGATCTCTCTCCGAAGGGGGACGACGTGTTTAATCCTGACTGACTACGACTCGACATCTGCGTGCACAAGTGGGATTGCGGTTCAGCAAACATTTTAGAAGTTTAATCCTACCGAGAGGAAGCAAGTTGGGACGAAACTCTTACACAAGGGCGCAGCAAGCGCTACGGCCATAAGTAAAGATTGAGCTTTGTTCTTGACTGTAATGATGGAGAGGTCATAACTTGCTGATCAGCGACGCAATTAAGTAAACGGCTAACTCCAATCTGAAGACTGAAACAGTTTGTCTGTCGAAATCTGTCTCCGAATCGCGAGACATTTTATCATCCCCGGCAAAACCTACTGTTCCATAGCCTGACGAGTCGTCGCAATTTTCTCTCGAAAAAACCGGGTAAGTGAGATGAGGGCAACCTCAGTGTTCGTCAATCAGAACTCAGAGATACGTAAGGTAGTCAAATCTATGATGTACAAATCAGTCATTGGCATGTCCCCCTTTGAAACTCCTGATGTTGGATTGGTTGAAGCCCTGGCGTCTGCCGGGGCAATCGGAATACTTGATCTTGGTCGGCAAGCAAACGCTGGACACGAGGCCCTGGCTTCGCTTCACGCGCGCGGACTCAACTCATTTGGGGTTCGTATCCCCGATCTAAAAATCTACCCACAAATCGCTCTTCCCGATGCTGTGCGGCATCTCATTCTCGATGCTGCCGATCTCCTCGCAAGCAATGTCTCGATTAAACCATGGCGAAATGCAGGACGACAGATTTGGGTGCAAGTCTGTTCGCTCGCTGAGGCGAAACATCTTATCGCTTCGGATCGTTCCTCTGATGAACGTCCGGATGGTTTCATCGTAAAGGGCTCTGAAAGTGGGGGACGCATTGGCTCCTCTTCGAGCTACATTCTTCTGCAGGAAATCAAAGATCTTGGTATTCCCTTCTGGGTCCAAGGTGGAATTGGCATGCATTCATCTGCCGCTGCTATTTTAGCCGGAGCTGAGGGTGTCGTCTTTGATTCTCAATTGGCACTCTTCCGCGAGTCGAATGTCGACGCCGAAATTAAAAAAGCGATCGAGCATACTGAAGGCACTGAGACCCGAATCATTCATGGTCATCAGGTCTTCACTCGTCCGGATCTACGCCTGCCGCATGATTCCGAGATTGCGATCGAAGAGTTTAAAGGCCGCCTGGGTGCCGCATCGCTCAAAGGTAATTTTCTCCCACTTGGACAAGACGTGTGTTTTGCCAAGTCGCTTGCGGAACGCCACCGTTCGATCCGCACCTTCGTGCATTCTCTCAAGCGTTCGATGAAAGGCCATTTGCGTCAGGCGAAGGCTCATCTCGCACTCGGACAGGGATCGGCCATGGCCCGCTCTCTCGGTACGGAATATCCGATTGCGCAAGGTCCTATGACGCGCGTGAGCGATCGCGCGGAATTTATTGATGCGGTTTCGGACACCGGAGCGATGCCGTTCCTGGCCCTTTCCCTGATGGGCAAAAACGATTGTAAAAAATTACTGACCGAAACGCGCGATCTACTCGGTGACAAGCCCTGGGGCGTGGGTATTCTCGGCTTTGTTGCTGAAGAATTGCATAAAGATCAGCTTGAGGTTCTGGCCGATTTTAATCCGAGCGCAATGCTGATCGCCGGAGGCCGTCCTTCGCAGGCTCAGCATTTTGAAAAGCGTGGCATCAAAACTTTCCTTCATGTGCCTTCCCCTGGTCTTTTGAAGCAGTTTTTGAAGGATGGCGCGCGTCGCTTCGTCTTTGAAGGCCGTGAGTGCGGTGGTCATGTGGGGCCGCGTTCGAGCTTTGTTCTCTGGGATACTCAGATTGAGATCCTGCTGCAGTCAGATTCTATTCATGAGCTTGAAATATTCTTTGCCGGCGGAGTGCATGACGGTCTTTCGGCAGCGCTGGTTGCTGCGATGGCCGCACCTCTGTCCGCTCGCGGAGCGAAGGTCGGTGCCCTGATCGGTACGGCTTATCTCTTTACTAAAGAAGCGGTGAGCAGCGGCGCGATTTTGCAACGCTTTCAGGATGAAGCTCTTCGCTGCGAAGAAACCGCTCTGCTCGAAACCGCTCCCGGCCATGCAACGCGTTGTGCGGTGACGCCTTTCGTCGACGCATTTCAAGCTAAAAAAGAAGAGCTTCGCGGCAAGTCAGTGGATGCGAAAGAGATCTGGGCTGAGCTCGAGGGGCTCAACGTGGGTCGCCTTCGCGTCGCCTCCAAAGGCATCGAACGCGTCGGCAATGAACTCGTGACTGTTGCAGACGATCGTCAGCTTGGTGAAGGCATGTATATGCTCGGTCAGGTGGCGCAGATGCGCAGTCAGGTCCTGAGCATGCGTGAGCTTCATGACAGCATCGCAGCGGGTTCATCAGAAATCTTAAAAGGACTTGATGTCACAGCGGAAGCCGCGACAGCATCGGCCGACGTTGCCATCATCGGCATGGCCTGTATTTTCCCAGGTGCGAAGGACCTTGAGTCCTACTGGAGAAACGTTTTGATCGGTGCCGATCTCGTCACCGAAGTCCCTGACTCACGCTGGAACAAAGAGGCTTATTTCACGACCAAAATCGGTGAGCCGAACAAGTCGATATCGAAGTGGGGCAGCTTCATCGATCAAATTGAATTTGATCCTCTGGAATTCGGTATTCCACCCAACTCGATGGCAGCCATTGAGCCGACTCAGCTCCTAAGTCTCAAGGTCGCAAAAAAAGCTCTCGATGATGCCGGCTACGCAACCCGGACTTTCGATCGCGAACGCACCTCCGTAATTTTCGGTGCCGAAGCTGGCAACGATCTCGGATCAGCCTACAGTTTCCGTGCGCAATTTCCGCAGTTTGCAGGCCCAATGCCTGCCGGTCTCGATGAGTTTTTGCCCTCGCTTACCGAAGACAGTTTCCCAGGTGTTCTGGCCAACGTCATCTCGGGACGAATTGCCAACCGCCTCGACTTCGGCGGTTCTAACTATACAGTAGACGCTGCCTGCGGCTCCTCTCTCGCAGCCCTCGATTTGGGTGTGAAGGAATTGACCGGCGGCGAAAGTGATATGGTTCTCGTCGGTGGTGCCGACCTTCATAACAGTATCACCGATTATCTCATGTTCTCGAGCGTGAAGGCTTTGTCCCCGACTGGCAAGTCTCGCCCCTTCTCAGCCGAAGCGGATGGTATTGTTCTTGCCGAAGGTATCGCAGTCGTCGTCATGAAAAGACTGAAAGACGCGATTCGCGACAACGACCGTGTCTACGCCGTCGTGAAGAGCGTTGGCTCGTCAAGCGATGGCAAGAGCCTTGGTTTGACAGCGCCTCGTAAAGAAGGCCAGATGCGTGCTCTACACCGCGCCTATGAGCGTGCTGGTGTGAGTCCTGCCGAGATCGAACTCGTCGAAGCTCACGGGACTGGAACAGTTGTCGGTGACCGGACTGAGATGGAAACTCTCGGTGAGGTCTTCTCTGAGGCAGGGTCTCTGAACAGGAGCTGTGCACTCGGTTCTGTCAAATCACAAATCGGTCACTCGAAGTGTGCGGCGGGCCTTGCGGGGGTTATCAAATCAAGCCTCGCGATCTATCACGGAATTATTCCTCCAACGATCAATATTGCCAATCCAAATCCAGGCTATAAGGCGAAGTCGAGTCCCTTCTTCTTCAGCCCTATCGCAGTGCCATGGACCAGTAAATCTCGTAAAGCCGGCGTCAGCGCCTTTGGTTTTGGTGGAACGAACTTCCACACGGTTCTCGTCTCCCATGATGCAAAAGCGCAAACGCAAGTTCCGTCGATTTCTCTGCATCCGGCAGAACTCTTTCTCTTTCAATCCAAAGAGCAGCTTCTTCTGATCAAAGAAGCCTTGGGTCGATCCTCCAGTATCGATCTTGCTCGTCTTGCCAAGACCATCGCCCTTGCCGGCTCTGGTAAAGTCTTCGCGGCGATTGTCGCGACGAGCACTTCAGACCTTGCCGTAAAAATTGATCAGGCACTCGAAGGCAAAGCCTCGAGAAACGTCCACCTCGCCAGCGGGAAAGCGGAGAGCGGAAAGATCGCTGTTCTCTTCTCGGGCCAGGGCAGTCAGAGCCTGAACATGGGCGCGGAAATTTTTAACAGCTTCCCGCAGCTTCGTCAGTACCTGACGATCGGCGAGAAGTGGCTGCCAGCGATTTTCCCTAAAGGCGCGGACGAGACTTCGGAAGAGACTCTGAAACAAACACGCAACACTCAGCCAGCCCTTGGCATCATCGATATCGCGTTCTATCACCTCCTGCAAAGCTTCGGCATCAAAGCCGACATGCTTGGCGGTCATAGCTATGGCGAACTCGTGGCGCTCTGCGCTGCCGGCAGTATATCAGCCAAAGAACTTTTGGAGTTGAGCGAAGCCCGCGCGACCGCGATTGAAACAGCAGCGGTAGGCACCGAAGGCTCGATGGCGGCAGTCACAGCCAATCTCGAAGCAGTAACGGCTGCAATTGAAGGCTTGAATGTATCGGTGGCAAACCACAATTCACCGACTCAGGTCGTGATTTCGGGTGCGACGCCGGCGATCGAAGCGGCAATCGTTCATCTCAAAGCGCTCGGCATGAATGCTAAGAAAATCCAGGTGTCCTGTGCATTCCATTCGCCTCTGCTGTCGAAGGCGGAAGGCCTTTTCGCTGAGGCTCTTGCTCATGTGGAACTGAAGAATCCGGATCGCGCAATCTATTCGAACACAACGGCTAAGGTTCACGACGTTTCGGATTTGAAGGCGGCCTATGCGCGGCAGATCGTGAAGCCGGTGAAATTTGTCGAACAAATTGAAAACATGCATGCAGACGGTGCGCGGATCTTCCTTGAAGTGGGTCCTGGTGCGGTTCTTAAAGGTCTGGTTGAAAGAATTCTCGATGGCGAGCAGCAGGTCACCCGTTCGATGGGACGTGCCGGCAACAGCCTTGAGCAGTTCCTCGCTCTGATCGCCGAACTCGCAAGTCTCGGCCTCGATGTGAAGACCGATGTCCTCTACGAGAATCGTAAACTTGAGACCTATGATCTCGTGCAGCTGAGCAAACACGAATCGAGCAAAACAGTCTGGCTCGTCAACGGTCACTTCTCGGAACCTAAATTCGGCGTCATCCCCAAGGGCGGTTTGAAACCAGGAGCTTATAGTTTGAATATGTCATCATTTGGATCCAATGATCGCGGTAACGCAGCAGATTCTGGCCTCCATACTCGTGAAAGCGTCGTGAAGGATTACCTTCAGTCGATGAGACAACTGGTCGACAGCCAAAAGCAGGTTATGCTGCAATTCCTGGGCAGCGATCAGATTCAAGCCAGTTCGGGCCAAACGCAGACCCAAAGCTTTGCGGCTCCTGCTCCTCGAGCTGAGGTTCGTCAAGCTCCGGCTGTCCTTCAGGCTGCTATAGCCGAAGTAGCTCATGCTCCAGTGGCTAGCGTTAAAGCCGCTCTCGATATCGCGGCCACAGTGCTTTCGGTCGTGAGCCAGAAGACGGGTTATCCCTCGGACATGCTCGATCTCGATTCGGATCTCGAAGCCGATCTCAGCATCGATTCCATTAAACGTTTTGAAATCCTCGCAGATCTCGGGGAACGCCTTGGCGATTCCCTGAGCGAAAGTCGCGGCGCTCTTGAAAAACTGTCGTGGATCAAGACTTTGCGTCAGCTCATTACCGCCCTCGAAGCGCAAATCAAAACCGAAGCGCCTGTGACTGCGGCCGCTGTAAAAGTGGAGCAAGTGGCTCCGGATGCAGCTGCTCCTACTCCCGCAGTTGCGGCCAAAGCCGAAGCTCAGGTTCCGGAGATCGCCAACGATCTCGTGAGCCAATATCTTTTCCGCATCGAGGAAGCCCTTCTTCCTCCGAACGGCGCCCAGGACTTTAAGGGAAAGACCTTTACTCTTCTTGAAGACCAAAAAGGTGTGGCGAAGAGCCTCGCGAAACTCCTGGAAGCCGAAGGCGCGAATGTGAAAGTCATCGCTGTCAGCGACAGCGATTTGCCGGAACACGAAACTGCCGATGGGCTGATCCTTCTTTCTCTCCTCGATGAAGAGGGCTCGCATCCAACCGAAGTCTTTAAGACTGTGCAGCATGCTTGCCGGAAAAATGTTCATTCCATCATCGCCGTCACAGGCCGTGGGGGCACATTCGGCCACTCAGGAACAACGAGTAGCAGCGACACCAACCGCGGTATTTCCGGTCTTTTCAAGAGTCTTGCCAAAGAATATTCGGAAAAACTGGTGAAGATCATCGACCTTGATCTTCATGATTCGGCCGACGTGCTTGCCGGACATATTTTTGCAGAACTCAAAGCGGCTGATCCTCTGGTCGAGATTGGTTACCTCGGCGGCATTCGTCGTCAGATCGTGGCTGTTCCTCTCATCACAGATTTTGGTGCCGAGAAACTTTCTCTCGATCGCAACTCGGTCGTCCTTATGCTCGGCGGCGCTCGCGGTATCGCGGCTCAGGTTGCCACCAAGCTTGCCGAACAGTACGGCTGCCGCTTTGAAATCGTCGGCCGGACACCGATGGTAGATGTGGAAGACGCTTCCACAGCCGGGATCAGTGATCTCCAAGGTCTTCGCGCCCATTTTATCAAGGCCAAGATCTTTAAAAAGCCTTCAGAAATCGAAGGCGAATGTCGCCGGATTCTCAACGACCGCGAAATGCGCGAGACCTTTGAACGTCTCGAAGCAGCCGGCAGTCGTACCCGTTATCACTGCTTTGATGTTCGTAATAAAGCGAAGTTGACCGCATTGATCGACGAGCTTTATGCCAACGGCCGAATCGATGGCGTGATTCATGCCGCGGGTGTCCTTCGCGATTCTCTCATCCTTGAGAAATCGGCTGAATCCTTTAATCTCGTCTTCGAAACCAAGGTAAATCCTGCTGAGGTTTTGGAAGCTAAACTTCAAAGTGATGTGAAGTTCGTAGCGCTCTTTTCCTCGGTGTCGGGTTGCTTTGGTAACCGTGGACAGACCGATTACGCAGCAGCGAACAACGCTCTCGATCACGTCGCTAGGAGCCTCGGTAAAAAGGTCAAGGGCCGTACGCTCTCGATCAACTGGGGGCCATGGGGCGGAACAGGAATGGTAACGCCTGAGCTTGAGAATGAGTACAAACGCCAAGGCATTGGCCTCATTCCTCCTTCGGTTGGATCGCAGCGCTTCCTCGATGAACTCCGTTTCGGAGACCATAGTACACGCCAGGTCGTGATTATGAGCGGATCTCCAGAAAGCTTTGGTTATTCATGAGTCGCCTTGAGCCGGTTCTCATCATTGCAGCCCAGACTGAAAGCGAGCTTCTTGCCGCTTTGAGCCGGGGAAAGAATTCGATCGATAAGGAAGGCGGGTTTCGTCTCGCCATCCTCAATCCGAATCCTGAGCGCATTGCCAAAGCCGAGAAGATTATCGGCAAAGGCAAGCCATGTCAGGGACTGCAGGATATCTGGTATAGTCCGGCCGGACTGCTCCTGTCCGGCGGCAAACTCGCCTTTATGTACCCCGGCATCGATTCCTTGGGTCGTCCGGAAGTTCAAGGTGTTGCCGAACATTTTCAATTGCCTGTCGTAGCCACTCCAGGCGGCGACGCTCTTGAGAGTCGTGGCGTCGAAGTCTTTTATTCCTCAGATCTCTACACGCGCATCCTCGAAGCTCTCGAAATCCACCCGAGTCTTATGTTCGGTCACAGCCTCGGCGAGTGGAGCGGGATTTTTGCGAGCGGCATGATCGGCTCGAGTTCGGTCGATGCCATGGTGCAGACCCTTCAGCCGGGCATGTTGCCTGTGCCCGGTGTTGTCTTCGCGGCGCTTGGCTGTAGTGTGACTCAGGCAAGAGAGGCGATTGAAGGCCTTTCTCGCATTGAAGTCTCCCACGATAACTGCCCTCACCAGTCCATCATTTGTGGAGAAGAGGACAGTATCGATCAGGCGATCGCAATCCTGACCGCGAAACGGGTTATGTGTCAAAAGCTTGATTTCCGTTCCGGCTTTCACACGAGCATGTTCGCGGATTTTGTCGGACCTCTGGCGCAAAACATTTTCTCCATGGAAATGTCGACTCCGAAAGTGCCTCTCTGGTCAGCCACGACCTGTCGCCCTTATCCAGAAGGATCGAAGGCGATTCAGGAACTCATGATTCAACACCTTCTCGAGTCGGTTCGCTTCCGCGAGCTGACTGAAATATTGCATGGTGAAGGCGTTCGCGTCTTCGTCCAGGTCGGCGGCGGCAGTCTCCCAGGGTTTATCAATGATACCCTTCGCGGCAAGCCCCATCTCTGTCTAAGTACAGCGACCCCGAACCGCGAGAGTCTCGATCAGCTCCAAAGATTTGGTCTGGCTCTCTTCGTCGAAGGCGCCGAATTCCGCATCGATTTGCTGGCTGATATTTCTCCCGGAGATTTCAAAGGCGCTGAGGCCGAAGCCCTGGCGACTGTGATTCCAGCTCGAAGGCTGTTTCGCTGATATTCAGGCAGCCACCCTCGAAGTCGTGTCGGCTATGCAGGCTGTAGCACCTTTCCAAAGAAAGTTTGTTCGCACGCTGACGCTTAAGGATCGTCCCGAACTGCTGGATCATTGTTTTTATCCGCAGAAAAAGGGTTGGAAAAATATTTCCGATCGTTTTCCGGTTATGCCGATGACTGCCTCGATCGATATGCTCGTTCACTTGGCCGAAGATCTCTTCACCGATAAAAAGGCCATTGCCGTCGAAGATATTTCGGCAAGCAAATGGCTGGCTGTCGAAGAACCAAAAACGATCGAAATCGATGTGAGTTACGATGGCAAGAGCCGTCTGAAGATCAATATTATCGGCCACTTTGTTGGAACAGTTCTGCTTGCCGATGGCTATCCAGCAGCGCCGAAGCCGAAGCTCGAGCCTTTGAATAATCCTCGGGCCTCGTCGATTCCTGCCCGTATGGTTTACGATGGGGGCTGGCTCTTTCACGGTCCCGCTTATCAAGGCATCAGTTCTTTCAAGGCCGTTGGTGACAACGGCATTCACGGCGTGATTAAAGCGTCCCGAGTTCCTGGTGCGCTGCTCGACAACGTCGGACAGATTGCCGGAATCTGGATCATGCAGGCCATGCCGATCGATAAGTATGCGATGCCAATTCGAATCAAAAGAATTTCCTTCTTTGGTAAACAGCCTGAGCGCGGCGAAGTTGATTGTAACGTCCGTTGTGTAAGAGCACGTGCGCGCGACGTCATGTTCAATATGGAAATCGCATCCGAAGGACAGATTTGGGCAACGATCGATGGCTGGGAAAAATGGCGATTTGAGTGCGACGACAAGCTATGGAACTTTCTCATCTCCCCAGGTCGCGCCTTGATCTCCGAGCAAAAAGACAGCTTCACATACTTTGAGCACCAGTATCTTTCCGATGCGATCTGCGATGATCTCTCGAAGCGCTACCTGAGACAGGCCGAGCGTGAGGTCTATCTGAGTCTTGGCAAAAAACGCCAGTCCTGGATCTG
>SEDW01000513.1 GCA_004193325.1 Pseudomonadota bacterium
TCTCGATGCTTTTCTCGTCCTCTTGCAAGAAAAAAGATGAGGAGGAGGAGGATAAAGAAAATGAAATCACCGAGGCCGATGTTGAGGATCCCGGTGAATCGGTAGTGCCGGCTGATGCCTGCCAACTCAAACGCGGACTCTGGGTTTGGGATTTTGAGGACGTCGTCATCGATCTCCCAAATCAGGATAAACTCCTTGCCATGAGCCAGGAGGCTTCCGTCACGGATCTCTATGTCTTTCTCATGCGCGGGGATTATCTCGCCAAGGAAGAGCAGATCCGTGCTTTCATTTCGAAGTTTTCAGCGGCAGGAATTCGAGTCTGGGGGCTTGAAGGCTATCGCGCCTACTTCTCAGATGCGTCTGGTCCCGCCGTCCTCTACGCCGCAGCCGACGCTCTCATAGCCTATAACCAGCGCGTCCCCGTGAATGAGCGCTTCGTCGGCTTTCATAACGATATGGAGCCGCAGGATGGTCAGGGTAATTTTCCAAACAGCTTTCATAACGACATCAAAGATTCCGCACTCAATCGCAGCGGAGGCGGAGTCTGGCAAGCGACAGAGGCCGAGGATCGCGAGAAGTTGCTCGAAGACTGGCTCACGATTGAAGAGACCCTCAAAGGCAAAATGCAAGGGGCAGGTCTCCTCCTTGGAGCGGCGATGCCGAGCTGGACAGATGAGTATTATGGAGAAAACGTGAGCCTCACGTACAAAGGCGTTCGCCAGGGTGTGATGGAAGCTATGATGGGCATCGTCGATGACTATGTGATCATGAGCTACAACACGAGTCCGCGAAACGTCGCCGCTCGCATCCGGGGCGAACTCACTTACGCCGACACCATTCCCCTCGCGTCTCGGCCCAAAGTTTATGGAGCTATTGAAACCCACGCTGGCGTCGGCAACACCGTGTCCTACGCCGACACGCCGAACAAAAATAGCCGCGCCCGGGCCTTGCGTGATGCTTTGAGCGTAACCTACCTCTCCAAACAGTATGCGTCTTACTGCGGAACTGCTCTCCACGACTGGCTCGGCTGGCAGTCCCTCGAGCCTTAAAATCCTGAAGGGCTTTCTGCGCAGCCATTTGAGCGCTAGTCACTTGGTAGCATGATCTCAGACAATCTCAATTAAAGCCGGTCGCCTGCGATCGGTTTTTTCTATTTTCCGGGCATATTTACGATTCATTCATTCTATCTTTGTCGCCTTTTCCACTCCTCTGTAATAGGACTCAGGGCATCTGTTCTCTGTCCTTCGTGAGGATCTTCATGCGTTCTTCTCTGCCGCAAACCAAGGCTTCGATAGCTCTCTTGGGCCTCGGTCTTTTGATTGAAGTTTCTTGTGGTCCCCAGCCTAAGAGCACAAGCGAAGCAAAGATTTTTGGTGGCCGTCCCGTACTATCAGGCAATCGCCTCGATGCGATCGCGCTCACCGATGAGGAAGGTATTTTCTGCTCGGGTACAGCGGTATCGCCAACGCTTGTTCTCACCGCTGCGCACTGCGCTGTTGATCTAACGGCTGAAGACGTTCGCGTCTATGTCGGTGCTGGCGAGACCGGTGGCATGCAGGTCGGGCAATACGCTGTTGAGAAAGTCGCAGTGAATCCCCTTTATGATGAAAACGATCAGGACAAAGGCTCTGACTCGGCTTATCTCCTTTTAAAAAATCCTATCGATCTTCCTCCAGAATCTTTCACCACCATTCTCACGGACCCTGCCGAAGCGAAAGAATTGCTGCGCGGCGGCAGCGACACCTATCTCGTGGGCTTCGGCTGGAATAAAAAAGATGTCATCGGCGTCAAGTACGAAGCCAAGGGCGTTGTGCGAAAGCTCTTCGAAACCGAAGTGTCGCTCGGCGGCAAAGGTCGCGACGCCTGTCAGGGCGATAGCGGAGGCCCGGCATACGGTCTCCTCAAGTCCGGAGAATGGCGAGTCTATGGAATCACGTCCCGTGGATCCGATTGTGGTCAGGGCGGTATCTGGGGCCTGATGAGCGCGAATATTTGTTGGGCGCTGAAGGATTCAGGCGCTTTGGATGTGAAGATTCCAGCGGCTTATTGTGCTGGTGAAAACCAGGCGACAAAAAAGAAGAGATGAAAGCACGAAAAAAAGCCTTCGGCATGACCGAAGGCTTTTATCAAAGGAATTGCATTCTCCAGCAAAAGCTCCCTGAAGTCTCGAAAGATTCCGGCTCCTGCCCACAAGATCTGATTATTTCGTTTGAACTTCGATCTCGCTAACAATCTTGTCTTTGCCTGCTACAGTCGCAGCAGTCTGCTCAATTTTCATTTTCTCATCGTTGCTGGCGACTGGGCCTTTAAGGACCACGCTGCCTTTGACCGTGATGATTTTCACGTTATGAGCATTGGTCGACAGCGATTTGTCTTTGACGATCGACTGACGAATCTTGCGAGTGATTTCAACATCACCCTTGTCGCTGCTTTGCTGGTCAGCAGTCACAGCATTCTTGCCGTTATGAACGCTGTTGCGGCTTGTGTTGTCAGCAGTTGGATCTGCTGTCACGTTTTTATCAGTGGTCGCAGCAGGGGTCGTAGTCGAATTTACCGGTATCTGCATAGCAGGAGGAACTTTATCCGCAGCATGCAGAGCAGCTGGCAAAAGACTGAGTACGAGTAGGCCTGAGGCGATTGGTGAAAGTATCTTAGTCATCATATTTGGCTCCTGTGCAGTGTAAGACCCGATGAAGGGTAAAGATTCTGATGCATGACCTATGCCTAATTCGTGAATCAAAGCAAAGACCTTGCTGCGCAAGCGTTTCATGGAAAACACTAGTACGCCATTCACGAAAATGATTCAGCCTTGCATGAAAATAGAGTTAGCTAAATCTGGCGCTACTAGAAAGATTATGTAGAGGCCTTCAGAGAGCCAGCCCCCATTTAATCCGCTTGAGCATGACACCGTTCACCTGAATATCGAGCCAGTGCTCCCCCGCATAATGCACGCGCGTCGTCACAGCTTTGAGATGATGACTCTTCGTCACAGTGAGAGATTCACCAGGAGGGAGTGCAATCGTCTTCAACTTAAAGACTTTGGGAGAATTGCTCTGATTCGATTTTTTGTAGTGCACGATGTAATCGACGACGAGTTTCTGCGCCTTCGTCGATTCGGACTGTCCCCCATCTTGTAGTCTTTTTGATTGATCTTGAGCCTTGAGAGCTTGACCTCGGCCCCATGCTGCACGCCGATTAATTTCAGCGCCCCAGGATGCCCCGCTTTGATGAGCGTGCGAAGCGAGCGGGAGATGATCCACTCGACTCGTTTGAGGAGCAGAGCGTCTTTCCCAGCATCCTTCTTCCAGGCGCTTAACATCTTGATCACATAGTCGGGATGATCTTTGGCGATGTCGTTCAAATGATTCGAGACCGATTTGCGAACGTAGAGTTCAGGATCAAACTTCAGCGTCTCCAGAATCGCAGCAGTCGGCGCCGGATCCTTGACAAAGGCCTGCAGACGCTCACCCCAAGGCAAGCGAGGCCTGGAGCCTTCGGACGCCCAGCGCCTCAGATGTACATCTTCATCGTGGGCACATTTCAAAAGATAGCTGAGCGTTTCTTCAGCATGCAGCCGAAGAAAGGGCCTGATGGCGAATTCCGCTGTGAAAAGCGGGGTCAGATATTTCAAGGCATCGAGTGATATTTTGCGATTCTCAAGGCCATAGGTTTGCACAAATTCGGTGAAGGGCCAGAGATCGAAGCCATGGATCTTGCCCTTCTCCACCGCTGCGAGCAAAATCTTCAGCGCCTTAGGATAACTCTCGGGCAGCTGACGCTTCAGTTCATCTCGAATGATGAGCACACGTGGCTTCATCTCAAGCTTTTCGAGCGTCGGCATAAGAGCGAGAAAGGCCTTTCCGTCGAAGTCTGGATGGACCTTAGTTAGAGATTGCGCAATTCGCCGGAGAAGCTCCTTACCAAACCAATGCTTAAACGCGCTCGATTCGGTTTCAACTTCCTGTTTTTTCGGCATGGCAAAGCTCCGGCTACACGTTAAGTTCTCGCCGCATCCTAGCTCGTTGCTCTGGATTGGGCAAGGCGCCTCGGCCCGCGGCCATGTTATCGAAGATGTGGTCGAGCTTTCTCGTGGCGGGGATAGCAAACTGCACAGCGTCGTCGCCGATGATGTATTTCAGAAAAAACTGCGCCCAGGTCTTGATGCCAAGCTCTGCCGCCCATGATGGGAGCGCTTTGCCTTTGACGAGGCGAAAGAGATCACCGTGGGCAAAGGGCTCGTTGGCAATGACGGCGACCTTCTTCTCACGAGCGAGAGGAATCAAAGATTTCTCGGCGGCCGTCTCGGCGATGGAATACGGAATTTGAATGAAGTCCAGAGTTTCGCTTTTGAGAATCTTTTCCATCTCAGGAAAAGCGCTTGGCGTGTAGTGGGTGATGCCGATGTATCGAATCAGACCTTCGGCCTTCATCCTTCGGAGTTCCGGCAGATGAATCTTCCAGTCGACGAGATTATGGATCTGCATGAGATCCATTTTCGGCGTCTTCATCTTCTTCATACTCTCGGCCATCTCGCGTTTGCCCGCAGCGCTTCCGGAGGTCCAGACTTTGGTGGCCATGAATA
>SEDW01000514.1 GCA_004193325.1 Pseudomonadota bacterium
CAAACCTACGCTGCACGCTTTCTATCTTGCCGGGTGGGAATTCGGCGAGACTGAGCTCAGAGATGAAATGAAACGCTCTTTACCTCAGTTCATGCTCCCTTCGGCTTTTCACCGCTTAAAGGAGATTCCTTTGACGGTCAATGGCAAAGTCGACAGAAAGCGCCTCCTTGCGAGCCTGCCTCTAGAGACGACAGTCGAATCCGACGAGGCCGAATTTGATTTGAGAAAGATCTGGGCGCGGCAGCTGGGGCAACCCTTCGAGCAGTTCTCGCTATCGAGCAATTATTTCGACTTGGGCGGGGATTCCGTTACGCTTTTGAAAATTTTACATGACGTGGATGAGAGGAGATTTCAAGGGAAGCGCTTTGGCCAGCTCTTTGCCGAGACCAAGAGTTTCTGGATCACGCCTACCTTGAAACAGATGATGCAGATGGTTGATCTGGTAGCTGGCAATTCGCCCGATCTCAGATAACATTTTGAGGCGATTAATGCTCAAAACGAATCAAGCCAACGGCTTGGTGCTCAAAGGCTTCTCGACCAGCTTTGATTGCATCGGCCAGAGGTCCGGACAAATTGCCGTCGAGCAATAGATCGGATCGAGCATGATCGATCTCTAAAGAATCGAATGTGATCTTGCACTCGGTCGCAGTCACATCAGTGCTACACATAAGTCACTTCCTGTTTCGGCAGATCGGAAGCTGTCTGCACAGTTGGAACGGCTACCAGATTCGCGAGAATGATGGATAGGATCATACTTTTTCTCCTTGGTTTTTGCTTTCATTGACTACGTAGCGGATAGCTCGACCGCGGCCGACGCGCTCGGCGCAGCCCAGGTCGATCAAATAAGACATATCACGGGACACAGTTGCATCGGAGACACCGAGCCGTTTGACGAGCTCTCTCGGTTCCATACTTCCCTCTTCCCGCATGAAGTTCATGATCATCTTTTGCCTCGGATGAAGCCGATCCAAAATCACTTCATTTGAACTGGCTTGTGGAGAGTTTTCGTTTTCCACTTTCTCAATATAGGGCGATGCGATTCGCACGCCTTTACGAAGTCTGTAACCGAGTTCATAGGCCTCCAGCCAAGACCCTGCGTTGCCAAGGATCTTGCGAGTCTTGGCCACGAGAGCATAGATGAGACCATCATGTCTTAAGGGATTATAGGACTGCTGCCAGAGCTTATTCGCCAGCTCCTCTTTGGATGCAGGAGCTTCAGCCAGGAGAATAAGCAGTTTTCGGATGAGAGTGGAACAACCTTCGCGAATATGTTCCACATCACCTTGATTGAATAGAGTGAGGCTACCGAGCTCCGCATCGAAATAGAGAACTCGATCGCTAGCCGGAATATTGAGAGCCGCTGGCAGCAGACCAAACCATTCTGATCGTAGAACGTCGGGCACCACCGTATCGCGAAACGATGCAACGCGGTCGATCAAATCTCCGAGAGCATCTTCTCCTTGACGAATATCAGGCATATTTTCATATTTATGGCGATGCATGTAGCGACGGGCCATGAGACTGCCTGAGAGTCGTGACAGCCGATTCAATTCGATAATTCCTGCCTCATGTTCAGCAAGCCGGCCAAGGGCTTTTAGAAGCTGGAGTTCAAAACCCAGGACTTTAAGCTTGGCTTTCAGATCATGGCCTTTTTCCACACGAAACTTAGCCGCCCGGATAATACTCAGGGATTGGTGCAATTCTCCGCGACAGCGAAGCAGGGCTGCTATCTGAAGATTATAGTCCATCTCCAGATCGGGATTATCAATGGCGTAGACGAGTGCACTGCTACTCTCGAGTTGTTCTTTAGCGCGAGCCAATTCCCCTCGCAGAATGAGGAGACGGGCAAGCTCCAGATTGAGAGCCACCTGGGTGTAGCTATCGGCGAAATATTCATGACTGATGCTAGAATTTACGAGTTCTAAGAGTTCGGAACTGGTTTTGCCTATTCCATAACTTGCGCGATAAAGGATGCCGCTCACTTCGATCGCCTGGAGAACAGCACCCTGACCCAAGGCCAGCGCACGATCGCGGGCGAGATCAAAACTTCTGAACCCATTATAAAACTGGCCCATAGACAATTGAATGTGGCCCAGAAGTTCGAGAGCCAAAACCTTGCCGTAAACAAAGCTAGCGGCGCTCGCATTCCTGAGCGCAGAATCCGCGGCGGATCTCGAGCGTTCCAGACGGCCGGTGCTATAGCGATAGAAAGCCAGGCCTTGATAGGCAAAGAAGTTTTGAATGGGATCATTTGAAATTCGACTGGCCTGGATCGCTTCGATAAACATCGAGCGGGACCGATCAAACTGTCCTTCACGACAAAGACTCACAGCGAGGAAAAAGCGAGCCGCCCCACGGCCAAGACTCGTGAGATGCCTCAGATTCTGTAGATAGAGACCCTCTGCTTCAGCACTTCGACCCAAGAACGATAAAGCACCAATGATCCAAGGCAAATCATCAAGGGACGGCGCCTGGTCAGCCTGATCAATCGCCGTCTCGACGAGCGACTGATAGTCGCCTCGAGCGAGCAGTTTGAAAGATGGATTTGTCAGTAATTCGCTCATAATGGATCCAAGTGAATCGTTCTGACGCTAGTTCTAACAGCTAAAACCGCCGCATTCAAAGTCTCTTTCGCGGCTTGAGGCTCGATGAGGCGATTAGGCAAAAGCGCAAGCCTGTGAGATACAATGCATTGTACCAAGACCTTATTAAGCAGGTGATTCCAGCTGCTTATCAATTGACAGACTTGGCTCGCCCGCGAGCTCTTAAACATTCGCCACAGAATAGTTAGACTTTGCTAGGAATCGAATGAATCGAGATTGACAAACCAGGTCAGGATCGCCGATCGATTGCCGCTAGATCTTATAAGTCGCATTCATTACAATTTAGCCAATCTTGCGCTTTATGCCGGAATTATGCTGGTCGAATCCACGGAGATTCGCCTGAAGTCAATCGGGAGTCCGAGCTTTGGAAATGACGACCGTAATCAGTTCTCCACTCGTGGCTGCCTCTATACTCGTGGCAATCTTTGCTTCGTATGTGGCCTTGAGCCTCATTAATAATTTCGCAGAATCCAGAGGCAGAATCCGGGCGGCCTGGCTCGCAAGCGGCGCCTTAGCTATGGGCATTGGTATTTGGAGCATGCACTTCATCGGCATGCTGGCTTATGAAATGCCCGGCATGAGCATGGCCTATGATCTCCCTCTTATGCTCCTATCCATCGCGGTAGCGATCGGCGCGTCAGGGCTCGGCTTTTATATCGTTAGTCATAAGGTTGTTCCCCTGAGTTCTCTCGTCTCGGGCGGCATAGCTATGGCTGCGGCTATCGCAGGCATGCACTATATCGGGATGTACTCGATGCGAATGGATGCGGTCATCCTCTGGAATATTCCGCTCGTTATCCTGTCCGTTCTCGTCGCTCTGGTCGCCTCATACGGAGCGCTGCTGATTCTTATCCGTTTTCGAGA
>SEDW01000515.1 GCA_004193325.1 Pseudomonadota bacterium
GACGATATTTTAGATCTGTCGAAGTTTGAAGCCGGCAAAGTCACGATTGAGCTGATCGATTTTTCTCTCCATGATCTTCTTCGCGATATCCTTTCTTCATTTCGCGCACCGGCTGACGACAAATCCATTGCGCTGAAGCTGGAGCTGGCAGCGGATGTGCCGGAACGCATTGCAACCGACGAGACGCGGCTCAAACAGATTCTGTATAATCTCCTCGGGAATTCTTTAAAGTTTTCCACGCAGGGAACCATTCGAGTACGAGTCTTTTATCAGGATCGGTCGAAGCATACTCTGCAGTTCGAAGTCGAAGACGACGGCATCGGCATTAGCGAGGAGCGAAGGGACAAACTCTTTCAGCCCTTTGAATCTCTGGAATTTAATCGCGACCATCCCCTCGACGGCACCGGACTTGGTCTCGTCTTGTCCAAACGACTGGCTGAAGCTCTGGGCGGAGACTTGCGATTGATTCATAGCCAAGCTGGCAAAGGGAGCTGTTTTGGTTTCACGATCAGGATTGCAGAAGCGGCTCTGACCAGTTCTCATGATTCCAAGCTGGTGAAAGAGACCCCTCTCTCTTGGAACCTAAAAGGAATTCGTGTGCTTTTGGCCGAAGATTCTCCCGATGGCGCAGTGCTTGTGTCAAGAATTCTCAGTCGGGCTGAGGTTAGCGTGTCGATAGCTACCAACGGATTCGAAGTTTTGGAGCTGTTCAAGAGGCAGAGTTTTGATTTGATTTTGATGGATGTGCAGATGCCTGGAATGGACGGACTCGAAGCCACACGGGTGTTACGGGACAGCGGAGTGACGATTCCCATACTTGCTCTCACGGCCCATGCCTTGCCCGAAGAAAGGCGTCGCTCGTTTGAGGCAGGCTGCAACGCACACCTCACCAAACCCATCGACAAAAAAGCGTTGCTTGCGGCAGTGCAGCAGTGGACTGAGAAAAATGGCGACGAATCGGTATAAAAACATCGCTGAAAAGATTCGTAAATTGAAAAGTCAGCTCTCGTTTGCCAGAAAAGCTTTTGCTAGAATCGCCACGATTTATCTTTTAAATGCGGACGTTGCAGCCCCGATTTTTGCTGAAACGACCGAAACAAGATGGCTTAGTGTTTTGAGCTAGATTTTTGGTACAGTTGTCCACTAAATTGGGGCACTGAAGTTACGTTGTACTTCCATTTAAGACTTCGGTCAGCGAACGATCGAATCAATTTATTACGAAGGTGATCGCTTTGAAACGAAAACAACTCTTGCCAGATGCCAAGATCGGGATCATCAATCGCGGTGAAGCGGCAGTGCGTTTTATTCGCGGAGCCAAAGAGTTCAACACCCTTTACAACAGTAAATTCACGACGGTCGCCTTCCACATCGATGCGGAATCCGAAGCCTTGTTTGTGAAAGAAGCCGATTCCGCTCACGCGCTTTCGTCTTATGCAGGCTACTCCGATATCGTCGGCAGCCCTTACCTCAACATCGATTTCCTCATCAATGCGCTCCTTAAAGAAGGTTGCACTGGCGTCTGGGTCGGCTGGGGATTTGTAGCGGAAAATGCCGATTTTGCAGCCGCTCTTGAAAAGAACGGACTCGTGCTCCTGGGACCAACTTCGCTCGCGATGGACAGTCTTGGCGACAAAATCAAGGCTAAGGAAATCGCCGATAAATCCAAGGTTCCGACCTGTCCCTGGAGCGGTTGTTTCCTTGAGAGTGTCGAACACGCAGCGAAGGTTGCACTCGACATCGGCTATCCCGTCATTCTTAAATCAGCAAACGGTGGTGGTGGACGCGGTATTCGCAAAGTCTTCACCCCGGATCAGCTTGAGGCTCAGTTTAAATCGGTTTCGGACGAGATTTTCCGCTTCTTTGGTAACCGCGTAATCTTCATGGAAGCGCTCGTTGTACGTGGCCGCCATTTAGAAGTTCAGTGTCTGGCCGACTATCATGGTAACGTTCACACCTTTGGTGTCCGTGATTGCTCCGTGCAACGTAATAACCAAAAGATCATCGAAGAAACTCCTCCGGCTCATCTCGCGCCAGAGAAGATGAAAGAGGTCGAGGCGTCGGCTGAACGCCTTCTCAAAGCGGCTGGCTACCACAGCGCCGGTACCGTGGAATACCTTTACGATATCGATCGTAAAGAAGCCTATTTCATGGAAGTGAATACCCGTCTACAGGTTGAACATCCGATCACGGAAGAACTCTTTCAGGTCGACTTCATTCACCTGCAGCTGAAGGTTGCACTTGGCGAAGAGTTAAACAACATCCCTAAAATCCCCCGCGGTCACGTGATCGAAGTGCGATTGAATGCCGAAGATCCGGATCAGAAGTTTGCTCCGACCCCAGGCATCATTAAACGCTATTTGCCGCCGCTTTTGCCCGGTATTCGTATCGATTCGGGCTTTGAGTGGAACAGCCGCATTCCGGGCGACTTCGATTCCATGATTGCCAAGATCATTGCCATCGGCGCGACACGGGAAGCGGCGATTGCCAAACTTCGCCGCGCCTTGGGAGCTCGAAGTCCATGCGGTTGGTGGTTCGGTCTATCACGTTAAGGTCAACGGTCAGCTGATTGTGGTCGAGTATGTAAGCTGGGGCAATGAGATCATCGTGCAAGTCGGTGGTTCCAAATACCAGATGCAGATCGTTCAGCGTGCAAACGCTCTACAATGCGAGCTCGAAGGTATTCCTTACATGCTGCCCTTCGATACAGGCGGGATGATCACAGCTCCTTCACCAAGTGTTGTTCTGACTGTTAACAGTCACGAAGGTCAAAAGGTTAAGAAGGGCGAACTCCTCCTCACGCTCGAAGCGATGAAGATGGAAATGGCTGTCTCGGCTCCTGAAGACGGCACGGTGATGCGCATCAACGTCAAAGCTGGCGAGCAGGTCTCTGCCGGTCAGGCCCTGGTCGACTTTGAAACTGTGAGTCAGACTCAGGGTAAAGAGGATGGGGATAAGACGAAGGCTGCGGCCATCGATTTCTCAGCTCTTGCAGCGCATCAAAAATCCAAAGATTCAAATGCTATCGCTCAGCAATGGGCTGTGCTTGAACGTAATTTCTATGCGGCATTTACCGGCTTTGATTTCAAAAAGCCTGCTGCTGATCTTCTCGCTGCACTCGACAAATTCGTTCAGCACCATCCTGGCTATCGCAAGGAAGCTGCGAATCTTGTCGTCAAAGCAAGCATGGCCTTTATCACGGTTCAGAAACTCTTTCAGAGCAAAGAACGTGATGTCGAGAACACGCAATCGACCGATGCTCATGAATACCTGATGCATTATCTCCTTCGCCGCGACGATCGCGAAAAGGGCTTGCCGCCGGTCTTCCTCGAGCATCTCAAAGAAGCTATCAAGCTCTATCCCTGGGCTGATGAGAAGAACTACGACCTCACAACGAAGGCGCTCTTCCATCTCTACAAAGCCAGTGCAAACACTAAGGCGACAGCCGATCTTCTTCGTCTCAGCCTGCTCTTCCTCCAGACCTTATTCCCATCGGCGAATGAGTTTGGTGAACCAGCAGAATTCACAGCGCTTCTCGATCAGGTGATTCAAGTGGGTCACCTCTCGCCAAGTCTCGTCGATGCGGCGGTCTTTGCCCGTTACGATCTCGTCGATCGTCTCCATCAGGAAGATCTGCAGAAGGAGCGCCAAGGCCAGCTGGCTCAGGTCCTTTCCCCTGTGCTCTCCGGCGGTAAAGCGGATGAAGTCTTGAAGCAGGAAGTGATTGAATCCGGTCACCAGATCGTCACTTATCTCGTCTCCCTCTACGATCGCAGTTCGCCACAGGCGGCAAGTATTCTTGAGATCATGGCCAAGCGTTTTAACCGCGACCGTGAAATTGAAAGCAGCAAGTTGATCGAAAGCAAAGGCAATCTCCTTTACGAAGTCTGTTCGAAGCAGGACGGCAAGGTTGTTAAGAGCTATATTTCGATCCTGACCGAAGCCGAATACTTTGAATCTTTAAGCTGGCTCCAATCCGTCATCAAAAAAGATGGGGATGAATTTGTTGAGTGTCTTCTCTGGGTCCGTCGCGGCACTCTTGCCGACGTCGCCTATGTCGAACAACTCGCTAAAAACCCTCTCAAAGTCGATCTTTGCAGTCTCGGTGTGGTCAGTACAGATGCCTACGTCTATCACTCATTCCACTACCAGAACGGCAATTGGGAAGAGGACAAACGGCGTCAGAGCTTCAGTAGCCTTCGCTACCGCGAGCTGCACATCGAACGACTTGAGAACTTTAACCTCGAGCTTCTCTACAACAGCCGTCACGTTCACGTGATGAAGCTCGAAGCCAAGACAAACGCCAAGGATCAGCGGCTCTTTGCCTTCATTGAAGTCCCTGAGCCGAAGTTTGAATTGAACGAAAATCAAGAGATCGAGGCAATCAGCCAGTTTGAATTTAGTATTCAGGAAGCCGCGAAAGTATTGCGTGAGCAACAGGCTCGCCATAAGCGCAGCTACTTCTGGAACCGAATCGTGGCTCACCTCGGCCATGCCCACCCTCTCCGTATCGAGCAGGTTGGTCAGTATCCGGAGCGTTTGATTCCTCTCATTCAGGGTCTTGGTCTTGAGAAGCTTGTGCTTTACACCCGCGTTCTCACCAAAGCGAATAAAGCTGTCGATACCGAAGTTCTCGTTGAAGATTTGAGCACACACTACACTGTGCGTGGCCGTGTGCCATCGCCGGAAGTCCTGGCGCCGCTTGATCCTTATACGAGTAAGGTCGTCAACGCACTCAGACTTGGTAGCCCCTATCCTTATGAAGTGATCGGCATGCTCACGAAGTCGGATAATAAAAAATTCCCGAACGGCCGCTTCACCGAATACGACATCGAAGTCAACGCCAAGGGCGAGCAAAAGACGATCTCCGTCGAAGGCCGCGCTCACGGTCTCAACTCCTCGAACGTGGTCTTTGGCCGCATCGTGAACGAGACCGAAGACGGTCAAATCTTTGAACGTATCCTCGTCCTCGGTGACCCGACTCGCGACCTTGGCTCTCTTGCCGAAGGCGAATGTCGACGTGTGATGGCCGCTCTCGATATGGCCGAAGCTGAGAAGCTGCCGATGGAATGGATCCCGGTATCTTCGGGTGCAGCGATCGATATGAATACGGGTACAGAAAACCTCGACTGGACCGCGCGCGTCCTTCGCCGCCTGATCGAGTACACCCAGCAAGGCGGTGAGATTAACATCATCGTTGCCGGTATCAACGTCGGTGCTCAGGCTTACTGGAACGCTGAGGCGACCATGCTCATGCACACCAAAGGTGTCTTGATCATGACCGAGACAGGCGCAATGGTTCTGACCGGTAAACGAGCCCTCGACTTCTCCGGCAGTGTTTCGGCCGAAGATAACATCGGTATCGGTGGTGTCGAGCGCATCATGGCTCCGAACGGTCAGGCTCAGTTTAGAGCGCGGGATATCTCGGAAGCCTACCAGCTCCTCTTTAGACATTATCGCTTCACCAGCATCAGCTCACGTCGTCCCTACGGCACCAAACTCGCAACTCTGTTGGCACTCGATGCGTGATGCTGAGACCGGTATCGTCTGGGAAACGTCGATCTGCGGCTTCCCCGTGGGTTTAATCGGTATTGAGAGCCGTACGGTGAAACGTATCGGTGAGATTCCAAACGATGGTCCGGATAGCTGGACTGGCGGAACTCTTTATCCGCAGTCCTCGAAAAAGGTGGCTCGCGCGATCAACTCGTATAGCAACACTATGCCCGTCGTGGTCCTCGCGAACCTTTCAGGCTTTGACGGTTCTCCGGAATCGCTTCGTCGCCTGCAGCTTGAATACGGTGCCGAGATTGGTCGCGCGGCCGTTAACTTTAAAGGTCCTCTGATCTTTATCGTCGTCTCGCGTTACCACGGTGGTGCTTACGTAGTCTTCTCGAAGACCTTGAATCCAAGCATGCGTTCGGTAGCTCTCGAAGCAACCTATGCTTCGGTCATCGGCGGAGCGCCCGCAGCTGCGGTTGTGTTCCCAAGACAGGTTCTGAAGAACGTATTTGCGGACCCGCAGATCATCGATGCCCAGAACAAGCTTAAGAAGCGTCAAATGACGAAGGCTCAGTACGACGATCTCTATCAAACGGTTCACCTTGAGCATCAGGCTAAGGTTGCCACTGAGTTTGAAAAGATCCACACCGTAGAGCGTGCGCAAAAGGTCGGTTCGATCGATGCAATCATCGGTGCCGGCCAGCTGAGAGCGTTTATCGGGAGTGAGCTTGAGTTTGGTGTGAAAAAGTATCTTGAGGCCGCAAAAGTTCCATCGAAAAAATAAGATGAGCGTTTAGGCTATTGTTTTGGAACGAGGCGTATCCTTCTCTCGAGAAGGATACGCCTCGTTTCTATTCTAGGTGTTTCTACCCAATTATATGCAGCAGGTCCTAAATACTCTGCACTCGACATCCGATACTGTGAACACAAAGTTAGAATCAAAAGCTCTACCAAAGGTAATATTTTGGCACTTAGTCAAA
>SEDW01000516.1 GCA_004193325.1 Pseudomonadota bacterium
CGGAAATAAAGCCAGTTGCCGACGCTTAGTGCGTGAGGCACGCCGAGCTTGGCGTGAAGGGCTGGACCACGACGCCGAACGGCACTGCCGTCCTGAATATCATCGACGATCAGAGATCCGAGATGGAGGAATTCAATCGCTTCGGAGCAAAGGGCCAATTCATCATCGAGCGCAGCTTGCTCATAGGGAAGCAAAGACAGCTCGGCACCAAGACGAACGAGATGCGATCGAAACTGATGGCTCGGCCGGGACTTCAGTTCCATCGTTGGCGCGAGTAGCAAATCATTAAGGATCGAACGTACCGAACCATTTTCCACGGAATCAAAGGCCGCATGTTCGATCGCAGCTTTGGCTGTTGAAGCCTCCACCTTATAAACTTCATGAATGGATTCAAGAGAACGCTGATAGCTGACTCTATCCATGTTGCACCTCACTGCGATTGAAAAAATGATAGATGGCCTGTTTCATGGCGATCGGCGGTTTGCCGGACATGATTCGAAATTTGTCCTGAGCGCTAGTCTTGCCGGCATAAAACCTTGAGATAAGATCAGGATCATGCTGGTAAAAACGTTCGAGGACTTTGTAGCGATTCTCTGGAATGGCTGCAAAGAAGAGCATATTATTGAGTCGTCGATAGAATTCCTGAGCTTCCCAACGCTCGTCACTGTAGCGACTGAGGCTGGTCTCAAGGGCATCGGCTTCAAGATGAATCGTATTTAGAAGTTGTTCGGCGCCGAGCACGGCATCGTAGATGGAATAACCGGTCGTCGCATGAAAGAGTCCGGCCCTCACTCCCAGCTGCGCGGTGTGGGGCGAAAGCTTTTCGCTGAAAAAATTGCGTTTGCTATAGCTCGGCAAAGCGAGAGCACCCTGCTCCATCTCACCTATGGATTCAATTTCCCATCCTTGCGCTTTTGCGTAGGCGAGAATTTCTTTGCGGTAATGAGGAATATCGAGATGATCGTCATTACTGTAGTGGGTGTCTTCGACAAGGAGATTGAGCTCGTCCCAGGGAAGTGTGTAGAGGAATCGAAAACCGTCCACCTGCTCAACCCTAGCATCCATGAGTATAGGGGCTTTAAGGCCATGGGGTTTTTTAAGCTTTAAATTGAGGCCAACAAACTTTTGGTAGCCCGCTACAGGGAACGCGTCTTTGGCCCAGCCCCTTGAATCGATGACCCGATTTGCTTGCCATTGCGATCCATTCGCCCCTGTCACGGTCGTTCCTTTGACCTCTGTGACGGACGAGCCAAAAATTAACGAGTCTGAAAGTTCAATTTTGAGATGATCCCAGAAATCTTGGCTGCGGATGCTGTGATACGGAATATCGAGGCGACGATCGAGGTCCGGGAAACGTACTTCGTAACCCGTCCAGCTCTTGCTTATAAGCCGGCCAAGCCAATTGCTTCTGACTTGGCTGAATGATTTACTTTGGCTGGGATCGATGGAAGCGGGAAGTGTTTGAAAGGACCAGGTCTGCGGCAATTCGGGAGTTTCGATATCTCTCGCTTCGATGATCAGAACTTTAAGTTCCGGCCTGTTTTCTCGCAAAAGAAGTGCTGAGAGGCCGGCAGCTAAGCCACCCCCTATAAAAATTACATCGTAATTTTGCCTAACAACCATGCTGTTTTCTCTTAAAGGTCTGCGTTGCTGGGCCAAGGTGAATCCGTGCGCACGACCCTCAGATTCTCGAAGGCAATGGGGATTGTCAATCATTTATCCCCCAATAACTTGTACATGTCTGGTGCAAGGGCCGATAATCAGGTCTTTTTAAAGAATATCACCGAATTTTTTGAGGAAATGGCGCGTTATCGACGCTGCCAACGATTGCAAAAATTCATCTTTCTACGGAAGCATTTGGAAAAACCTTGCTGCAAAAAAATGCGGCTGTTACCAGATCGAACTGTACGTAATCCGAGCAAATTTTTTGTCGATCGATCCTGTCGCCTGCGTGGGTGCTATGAATGTTTTCTGCCGGTTTTTTTGACAGTTTAGTTCGAATGCTTCTTGCTCAGTTGCAGCGGCTTTATGAAATTGTAGCTGCGATCGATAGTATCGGACTTACGCTCTTTGCCGTTATCACGTTCTTGCTCGCGGCATCTATCGCTTACTCTATACTCCTGTTTTTAAGCCGTCAAACGATTGAAAATGCGAAAGATCGTTGGTCTGGACTCACGCTGCGTGCCATCACCAAAGTGCTGCCATGCAGAGTCTGCTACATAGATTCTGCGGGCGCTTTGCTTTATTGCAACCGTCCTGGCTATGAAGAATTTTACGGACAGCGCCTTATCGATAAACTGCGATCCCGGGATAGAAAGATTTTCGAAAGTTATTTTCACGCCTGTCTTGCAGGTGAGCCTATGCAAATCGAAATGGAATCGATTTTTGGTGGGCCGGGAATCGACGAGATTCGATTTTTACCGCATCGAGCCTCGAATGGAAAAATCAGTGGTGTCATCTGCATCACGACAGATGTGAGTAGCTTTCGCGTCATCGAAAAAGAACTTTCGGCCGCAAAGGAGGCCGCGGATTCAGCAAACGCCGCGAAGTCTGCCTTCCTCGCTAACATGAGTCACGAGATCCGCACACCGCTTGGCGCAGTGCTTGGCTTCTCCGATCTTCTTGGTAAGGCGGAAATCAGTTCCGAGGAGCGGGAGAAGTATACCCAGGCAATCAAACGCAATGGAATTCTTCTCAAGACCTTAATCGACGATATTCTCGATCTGACCAAGGTCGAGGCGGGCAAGATCAATCTTGAGATGCAAACAATCGAGCTCGATGAGCTGATCGAGGACATCGCAAGTTACCTCGCTGTGCAGGCTATGGCGAAGAAGACCGAACTCATTTTGCTTCCTGCAAAAGATCTGCCGCGAAAGCTTGAATCCGATCCCACCCGCCTCAGGCAGATTCTGATCAATGTCATTGGTAATGCGCTGAAGTTTACTCCCGGCGGCCGGGTCGAAGTCGTAATCGAATACCTCCCTGGCAGTAATCTTCTGGCCTTTCACGTCCGAGACAATGGTCCTGGCATCAGTCCCGAGCACGCCAAAGATCTTTTTCATGCGTTTCAACAGGGTGATCCTAGGGTCAACAGTCAATTCGGTGGGACCGG
>SEDW01000517.1 GCA_004193325.1 Pseudomonadota bacterium
CTGCCCATCGAGCAGTACCCGGATATTGCTCCGCCGGTGGTCGAAATCACTGCGCTCTATCCCGGTGCAGCATCCAAGACAGTTGAAGAAGCTGTCACTGTCTTGATCGAACGCGAGATGAATGGTGCCCCCGGTCTGATGTATACGAGCGCGACGAGCAGCTCAGGCCAATCCGTGGTGACCGCGACCTTTCATCAAGGTACGAATGCGGACATGGCTGCCGTTGAAGTTCAGAACCGTCTGAAACTGGTCGAGGCCCGATTGCCCGAAGCTGTTCGACGCAATGGTGTCAAAGTTGAGAAAGCCTCCAACGATTTCTCTTTGATCATTGCTATCTATTCAGAGGACGGCGGCTGGGATGAGAGTCAGCTCGGTGAATTCGCTTCATCGACTATCATTGAGACTCTCAGGCGAGTGGAAGGCGTTGGCAAGGTCCAACACTTTGGTACCGAAGCGGCAATGCGTATTTGGCCCGATCCAGCAAAGCTTTCCGCGATGGGCCTCACTGCCAGCGACCTTTCCTCTACCCTTCGGAATTACAGTGCCCGCGTGACTGTAGGAGCTATCGGTGCTCTAGCGGTCCCAAAGAACGCTCCTATCAGCGCTAACATCATGGCCGATTCTCACCTTAAAACTGCTGAAGATTTCGGTAACATCGCTCTTCGAACCAATGACAGCGGCTCGGCGATCCGTATCAAAGATGTGGCCAGGGTCGAACTGGGAGGTGCTGAATACGGGATCACCTCAAGATTAAACGGCAAACCGGCGACTGGCCTTATTATCAAACTCGCCCCTGGTTCGAACGCCGTGCGGACTGCAGATGCAGTTCGAGCTTCGATGAAAGAAATGGCAAGCCTTTTCCCTAAAGGCGTTCGCTACGATATTCCATTTGAGACCTCTGAATTTGTAAAGCTCTCGATCGAAAGCGTTGTCCACACTCTGATTGAAGCGATGATACTGGTCTTCCTCGTGATGTTTCTCTTCATGCAGAATGTTCGTGCCACGCTTATCCCGACTCTTGTTGTACCAGTCGCGCTGCTCGGAACGTTTGCTGTGCTCCTCGCGATTGGCTACACCATCAACGTCCTCGCCATGTTTGCTATGGTCCTTGCCATTGGAATCGTGGTCGACGACGCTATCGTCGTCGTTGAGAACGTTGAACGCATCATGCAGGAAGAAGGCCTAAGTCCAAAACGTGCCACGATTAAAGCAATGAATCAGATCAGTGGTGCAATCATCGGAATCACTGTTGTTCTGGTTTCGGTATTCTTGCCGATGGCCTTCTTCAGCGGTGCTGTTGGTAACATCTATCGCCAGTTTGCGGTGACTCTGGCCGTTTCTATCTCACTGTCAGCCTTTCTCGCTCTTTCTCTCACACCGGCTCTCACAGCTACTCTTCTAAAGCCAATTGGCAAAGGCCACGCAGCCAAGGGCGGATTCTTCGGCTGGTTTAACCGAACCTTTGAAACCTTGACCTCAAAGTATACCGGCTCAGTCTTTCGCATCATCAAAAGGCCAAAACGCTGGGCAGTCCTCTTCCTCGTCCTTACCGTGGCCACAGCCTTCCTCTTTTTACGTCTTCCAAGTTCTTTCATACCCGAAGAAGATAAAGGCATCCTATTCGTCATCGTTTCGAAGCCGCAGGGCACACCCATTGAAGAGACGATGAAGAGCAACGAGGAGATTCAAAAGTATCTCCTCGAGAAAGAACCGGTTAATTTTGTCTATTCGGTTGGTGGCTTCAGCTTCTTTGGTAATGGTCCGAGCAACGGGATGATTTTTGCTTCGCTCAAGAACTGGAAAGAGCGTGGCGATAAAAAGGATTCCGCGGCTGCCATTGGTGGTCGGGTCATGGCAAACTTTGCTGGGCGTGATGGCCTCTCTGTCTATGCGCTGAGCCCCCCTGCGATTCCAGGTCTTGGTAGTTCTACTGGATTTGACTTGAGACTGCAGGATCGTGGTGGTCTCGGTGCAGAGAAGTTTGTGGCCTCGAGAAACCAACTCCTTGGATCGGCCCAAGGCAATCCCAAGATCGGTATGGCCTACTTTGCCGGCGTTGCCGACACTCCGCAAATTGAACTCGATATCGATCGTGAAAAGGCTGAAGCGATGGGAGTTGCTATCGCTGACATCAATACAACCCTGGCAGTGATGTTCGGCTCGGATTACATCGGCGATTTTATGCTGAAGGACCAGGTTCGAAAAATTGTCGCAGTACACTCGATTCAACGGCTTTCCCTCGATGACGATTAACGGAGCTGCCGCGCCTGGCGGAAGCAGCGGAAATACCATGCTGGCAATGGAAGATCTCGTGTCCAAGCTCCCACCCGGAATCGGCAAGGAATGGGCAGGTCAATCCGCGGAAGAGAGAATGTCGGGAAATCAGGCACCGATTCTCTACGCTCTATCAATGCTTATCGTCTTCCTCGCACTAGCTGCCCTGTATGAGAGTTGGTCGATCCCCTTTGCTGTGATCCTGGTCGTCCCTCTTGGGGTCTTGGGTGCTGTCCTAGGCGTTACATTACGCGGTATGCCGAATGACGTTTATTTCCGCGTGGGGCTCATTGCTACCATAGGACTCTCAGCCAAGAATGCAATTTTGATCATCGAAGTTGCGAAGGATTTATATGCCGAAGGCATGGGCTTGATGGAAGCGACTATCGAGGCCTGCCGCCTTCGCCTAAGGCCAATCATCATGACTTCTCTGGCCTTTGGCTTTGGCGTTTTACCTCTCGCGATCTCGTCGGGAGCCGGCTCAGCCGCTCAAAATGCAATCGGTACCGGAGTCTTGGGCGGGATCATCCTCGCCACCGTGTTGGCAATCTTTCTCGTGCCAATGTTCTTCACTGTCATCGGCAGTTATTTTAATGTCGGCAAAAAGGCGGAAGAACTGGAAACCGAACAGCAGCCCAGCGAGGCCCTCTCATGAAACATCTGAAATCTTTGAGTCTCCTTATCTCTCTAACATTAGCATCATGTTCTCTTAATCCCGATTATGATCGACCGGCGGCTCCAATTCCGACGACTTATAAAGATGCTGCCTCCCCGTCTGACATTGGCAACGACGTGCTCTCTGAAGGTCAGCTCAATGACTGGCGAAAGCATTTTTCGGATCCAAGTCTGCAGCGGATCATTGAGGCTGCTCTCAAGAATAATCGAGACCTAAAGCTCGCAGCTCTTCGCATCGAAGAGGTTCGGGCCCAGTATCGAATTCAATCTTCGGCGCAGCTTCCCTCAATCGATGCGACAGGCAGCTACATCCGTAGCCAACAGCCATCGCCTTTGACCGGCAAGATGGAAACTGGCAGTCAGTACCAGGCGGGTGTTGGACTCACAGCTTTCGAACTCGATTTTTTTGGTCGAATTCGAAGTCTGTCGGAAGCGGCTCTGGCTCAGTATTTTGCTACAGAAGAAGCACACCGTGCGGCTCGAATCAGTTTGGTTGCGGAGGTGGCGACGACTTACATCAGAGAGCTGACTCTCGCGCAGCAGGAGCTTCTCGCCTCTAATACCTTGAAGTCTCGAGAAGACAGTTTTGCAATTAATCGAAAGCGGCTTGAAGCTGGAGTGACCAATGCCGTTGAAATGAGGACTGCCGAGATGCTTTCGGAAACCTCCAGGGCTCGCCTGGCCGAGGTAAGACGGGAGCGTGCGCGAGTAAGAAACAATCTTCGTATTCTAGTCGGTAGCTTTGATTTCGCGGTGGAGGAAAAACAGCTCAACATTGAAGCGATTCAATTCCCGCCACTTAATGCCGGACTTCCTTCAAAACTCATCGAACGCCGTCCCGACATTCGGCAGCAGGAGGAAGAACTTCTCGCGGCCAACGCTAACATTGGAGCGGCAAGAGCAGCTTTCTTTCCGAGTCTGACTCTCACCTCCAGTATCGGCAGCGTAAGCCGCGAATTCTCAGATTTGTTCAAAGGCGGAACTGAGGTCTGGAGCTTTATGCCACAACTCAACATTCCGATCTTTTCGGGAGGCCGTAACAAAGCGAATCTTGATGTCGCGAATGTTCGTAAAAATATAGCGGTCGTCCGTTACGAGCAGTCGATACAAAATGCCTTTCGTGAAGTCATGGATACCTTGGTTGCTCACGATCAGTTGCTGGTGCAAGTCACTGCCCAAAAGGCTGTTCGTGATGCGGACAGCGAGAGGGCAAGACTCGCTCAAAAACGCTATGATAAAGGAGTGGCGAATTACCTGGAATATCTTGATTCCCAGCGAAGCCAGTTTGAATCGGATCAGGAATATCTAAGGCTTCAGGAATTGAGGCTGTCGAACGATATCGCTCTCTACCGCTCACTTGGTGGTGGATGGTGAATCGAAGCGCCACTCATTACGAGTGGCGCTTCGATTTTTACAAGTAGATTTAAAGATGGTCACTGTCCGGATATTTATCGTAGATCGCATTCAAGACGACTTCCTTCTCAAGTAAAGCTTTCAATTCTAAAAGCGTGATCATAAAGCCTTGAGAGACGTCGACCGCATAGGTGAATTGCTCGTCTCGACTCCCTTTGATATTGGAAACGATGATGGAAACCATTGTCTCCTTAGCAGAGCGCGCCTTGAATATCCAGCTGACCTCGACCCCTCCACCCCATTCGATTTTGATGAGCCTTCCTGGCTCAAGGGCCGTAACATGTATCGTGTCTTCGGCTCCCTTGATTTTAAATTTCCATTGAATCGTCTTTCCAAGTTCCAGTCGTGCGCTCGAATGAGAGAGCCAAAACTCGGCAAGTTTCTTGGGATCCACAAAATATTCGAAGATTTCATTCGCAGGTCGGCGAATCATGATTTCAGACTTTACTTCTGGATGGCTGGTCATCGCCTTTCAGGCTCCATTCTGTGATATTATGTAGGCTTTGTTGAGAAGACCTTTTTCTTCAAACAGGAATTCTTTCACTCGGCTATTAGATGAAACCGAGCATCCCGAGATCAAATCAAAATTTGCTGATAGAGGAAAGTTAGTGAGTAATAACGGCGTCATAGAGAAAAATCATTCACAGTGGATCATCTCAAAACGACCTTCGGATTTGGTCTTGATCCTCATCCTGGGCATCCTTT
>SEDW01000518.1 GCA_004193325.1 Pseudomonadota bacterium
GTCTCTTTAACAGTGGCTGAATTAATAACGACTGGCTCTACAGGTCTATCCTGAGGGCCAGTTCTTACTTCACCGATTTTTTTCACAACGGCGAGACTCTCGGCATCAGCCGTTTTACCAAAGACTGTGTACTGACCATCGAGGTAAGCCACGCGCTCAAGGCAAAGAAAGAACTGAGAACCGGCAGAGTTTGGATCGCTGGTGCGGGCCATCGAAAGAACACCTGGCTCATGAGGAATGTTATTGAATTCCGCTGGGATATGGTAGCCTGGGCCGCCTGTACCGGTGCCTTGTGGGCAACCGCCCTGAATCATGAAACCTTTGATGATGCGGTGAAAGCTAACGCCATTGTAGAAGCCAGCTTTCGTGAGTGAAATCAGGTTCTTGACGTGGCCTGGAGCTTGCTCTGGATAGAGCTCAAGCTTGATCAAACCAAGTGAAGTATCGAGATGAACTTCATATTTGGTCTTTGTAAAATCGATGGTTTTCTCGATTTCTTTGACTTGCTGTTTCATATCTGCCATAAGCCAATCCTTTATGTTATGTCCTCAGGTGTCGAGGCTAAAGAGATACACGAATCCGCGCTTTGAGTAAATCACCCGAAATGACCCTAGTTTCTGCCTGATGCTTTCGCATCCCACAACTAGAATCAAAGCGCTCTAGAAAGGACTTCACTGTGCACTTAAATTTCATTGCCATCTGTTCCGAGGACGCTGTCGAAGCGGTCGCAAAGGAACTTGAAATCTACGGCGCTGAAAACGTGAAACCAGGCTATAAAGCCGTCTCTTTCGACGCCGAGCAGGAACTCGCTTATAAGCTTCATTTGAAGCTTCAAACGCCTTCACGTCTGCTACAGGTAATCAAAAAAGGCTCAGGCTCAAGTCTGCCGGTCATCACCAATCAAGCGCGAAAAATCAAATGGAATGAGTTTTTCCGCGATGACACAACATACCTTGTTGAGGGTGTTGCTGGTGACCGTGGTCCTGATGCTCCTTCGGCTACTGATATCAGCAAGGCCGTCCGAATGGGCCTCGAAGACTTTTATAGACACAAAGAATTACCGGTCCCAAAGGTAAACCTGAAAGAGCCCAAAATCAAGGTCGTAGCACACGTGCACGGCGGCGAACTCACGCTCAGCCTTGATTCTACAGGCAAATCCATGCACAAACGTGGATATCGCATGGAAAATCACCCGGCTCCACTCAAGGAAAATATGGCAGCAGCGCTGCTTTACCTTGCCGGATACGATGGAACACAAAACTTCTACGACCCAATGTGCGGGTCGGGAACTCTCGCGATTGAAGCCAGCTTCATGTCACTCAATAAAGCTGCCTTGATCCACCGTCGTAAAGGCGATTTCGCCTTTGAAAACTTCGCGACCTTTGACAATCAGCTCTGGCGCAAAGTCTCAGACGAATGCCGTCTCGATAAGAGAGAAGCTCCTCTGGGCAAAATCTTCGCCAGCGACATCGAACAAAAATACGTCGATGCGTCCCGCGAAAACGCTCTTCGCGCACGGGTTGAGAAATACATCAACTTCTACCGCGGTTCATTCTTCAACGTTGAAGCGCCTGCCGAATCGGGTCTCCTCCTCTCGAACTTCCCTTACGGTGAACGTATTGGGCAGTCCGATGAAGAGCATATGATCGAATTCTACAAAAAAGTTGGTGACACGCTGAAACAAAAATATGCTGGCTGGAAGGCCGCGATTCTTGTCGGCGCAGATACTCCTTACAAGTACATCGGTCTCAGACCGAAGAGAAAGATCCCGATCGACAACGGTGGTATCGCCTGTCGCCTGCTGATCTTCGATCTTTACGCTGGTAAAAAATATTCGGCCGAAGAAGCAAAAAGCTAATCTTTCGATCGAAACCAATGAAAAGAGCCGTCCTTCTCGCGAAGAACGGCTCTTTTCTTATTGCTGGATGCTCAAGATCTTTGTCTGAGAATTTCGTAGAGAATGACCGCACCTGCGACGGAAACATTCAAGGAATCAGCCAGACCATTCATCGGAATCTTCACGAGTTCAGAATTTTCCTTTTGCCAGGCTCCTGACAACCCCCATGCTTCCGAACCCAAAATAAGCGCCACGGCTCCTTTGAGATTTGCCTGGTAATGAAAGTTTTTGGCCTGAGGGCTTGCCGCCACGATTTTGATCTTATGTGCCTCGCAATAAGCGAAGAATTCTTCGTGAGTGCAGGCGATCAGCGGCTGACTGAACATGGCTCCTACGCTGGCACGTACAGCGTGAGGATTAAAGAGATCCGCCTTTGGATCGAGTACAATGATTGCGTCGACACCGACGCCATCAGCCGTTCTCGCCAAAGCACCAAAGTTTCCTGGCTTCTCAAGATTTTCAAGGACGAGAAGCAGAGGTTTATCTTTAGGTTTTATATCTGAAAAGGTTGAGACCTTGATCTCCATGACGGCTAATAGCCCGTCTGAACCTTCTCGAACGGCGGCTTTTGCATAAGCTTCTTTCGAAACTCCAAATTGCGCAGCAACTGGAATGCGTTTGACCAGAGCGTGACCGTCATTATTCAACAGATCTTCTTCGACATAAAGCGTCCGGCAAACAAATCCGGAAGCAAGCGCCCGTTCAATTTCTCGCGCGCCTTCAACTACGAAGAGCCCTAGCTCCCGCCTTTTTTTACTCTCTCTCAAAGCCACCAGATCTTTGATCTTGGGATTTTGTGGGCTGGCTATGAAAGTCATACCTGATCTCGAATAAACCAGGTTGATGCACCGCTTGGAAGCGCGCGTCCTGTGCCGCCATCTTCATCAACCAGCATTTCTTCGGCGATGAAGCGGCCTTTGACACCTTTAAGGAGAGATCCCAAAAGATTTTGCATCGCAATCGGTGTGTAGCCGGTCGAATGGGAACTCAGTAGGAAAAAGCTGAAGTCCGGGTGAAGAATACCTTTGAGCGCATCGAGAAGATCGATCAGGTTCTCCTCAATTTTCCAGGTCTCGCCAGCGGTTCCGCGACCAAAGGTCGGCGGATCGAGAATAATGCCTTTATAAAGACGATTGCGGCGAATTTCACGCGCGACAAATTTTTGAACATCATCGGTCAACCAACGAATCGGAGCGGTCGTCAG